>NZ_LFHY01000024.1:0-998 GCF_001660175.1 Escherichia sp. B1147 | reverse complement strand
CCGCCTTCACGGATTGCGAAACGCAGACCGTCGTCCATCGCGATCGGGTGGATCAGGGTAACAACCATTTTGATGTTGTCGCCCGGCATTACCATCTCTACGCCTTCCGGCAGTTCGATGGTACCAGTCACGTCAGTTGTACGGAAGTAGAACTGCGGACGGTAGCCTTTGAAGAACGGAGTATGACGGCCGCCTTCATCTTTGGACAGAATGTACACTTCAGATTCGAACTTGGTGTGCGGCTTGATGGTGCCCGGCTTAGCCAGTACCTGACCACGTTCGATTTCTTCACGTTTGATACCACGCAGCAGAACACCTACGTTCTCACCAGCACGGCCTTCGTCCAGCAGTTTGCGGAACATTTCAACGCCAGTACAGGTAGACTTCTGAGTCTCTTTGATACCAACGATTTCAACTTCTTCACCAACTTTGATGATACCGCGTTCTACACGACCGGTAACAACGGTACCACGACCGGAGATGGAGAATACGTCTTCGATCGGCAGCAGGAACGGCTTGTCGATAGCACGTTCTGGTTCTGGGATGTAAGAATCCAGGAAGCCAGCCAGTTCCAGGATTTTCGCTTCCCACTCTGCGTCGCCTTCCAGCGCTTTCAGAGCAGAACCACGAACGATCGGAGTGTCGTCGCCCGGGAAGTCGTACTGAGACAGAAGTTCACGAACTTCCATTTCAACCAGTTCCAGCAGCTCTTCGTCATCAACCATGTCGCATTTGTTCAGGAACACGATGATGTACGGAACGCCTACCTGACGACCCAGCAGGATGTGCTCACGAGTCTGCGGCATCGGGCCGTCAGTCGCAGCAACTACCAGGATCGCGCCGTCCATCTGAGCAGCACCAGTGATCATGTTTTTAACATAGTCGGCGTGCCCCGGGCAGTCTACGTGTGCGTAGTGACGGGTCGGGGTGTCATATTCAACGTGAGAAGTGTTGATGGTGATACCACGAGCTTTTTCTTCCGGCGCGTTATCGATCTG
>NZ_LFHY01000023.1:0-36487 GCF_001660175.1 Escherichia sp. B1147 | reverse complement strand
GAATCCGTATCTTCGAGTGCCCACACAGATTGTCTGATAAATTGTTAAAGAGCAGTTGCGACGCGGCTTTCAGCTCACTGTCGCGAGGTGGCGTATATTACGCTTTCCTCTTTCAGAGTCAACCCTGAATTTCAGGATTTTTCTCTTCAACCGAACCGGCTAGTTGGTGTGAAGTGATTCACATCCGCCGTGTCGATGGAGGCGCATTATAGGGAGTTCTCCTGAGGCCGCAATAGAAAAATTGCAAAAAAATGACTGACTGCTGCATTCCCCAGCAAAACCCCGCTTTATACCTTTTTACGCACAGAGTTATCCACAATCATCAGTGTTGTTTCTGAATTCCTGACCTGCTAACCACAATCAAAATAGTACTCACCATCGAAACAAAAAAATTCGCGAGCGTTGCGCAAACGTTTTCGTTACAATGCGGGCGAAAAATAAGGATGCTCCGTTAGGGGCGTTAGCTGAGTTTTTCGCGAAAAATTCAGCTAACGCTCTCTGTAATAGTCAAATCCAGGGGATTTACCATGCAACAACGTCGTCCAGTCCGCCGCGCTCTGCTCAGTGTCTCTGACAAAGCCGGTATCGTCGAATTCGCCCAGGCACTTTCCGCACGTGGTGTGGAGCTGCTGTCTACAGGGGGTACTGCCCGTCTGTTAGCAGAAAAAGGTCTGCCGGTAACCGAAGTTTCCGATTACACCGGTTTCCCGGAGATGATGGATGGACGCGTGAAGACCCTGCATCCGAAAGTTCATGGTGGCATTCTGGGCCGTCGCGGCCAGGATGATGCCATTATGGAAGAACATCAGATCCAACCTATCGATATGGTGGTCGTTAACCTGTATCCGTTCGCCCAGACCGTGGCCCGTGAAGGCTGCACGCTTGAAGATGCGGTTGAGAACATCGATATTGGCGGCCCGACGATGGTGCGCTCCGCCGCCAAGAACCATAAAGATGTCGCAATCGTCGTGAAGAGCAGCGACTACGACGCCATTATTAAAGAGATGGATGCCAACGAAGGCTCGCTGACTCTCGATACGCGTTTCGACCTCGCTATTAAAGCCTTTGAACACACCGCCGCCTATGACAGCATGATTGCCAACTACTTCGGCAGCATGGTTCCGGCGTATCACGGTGAAAGCAAAGAAGCTGCCGGTCGCTTCCCGCGTACGCTGAACCTGAACTTCATTAAGAAGCAGGATATGCGTTACGGCGAGAACAGCCACCAGCAGGCTGCCTTCTATATAGAAGAGAATGTGAAAGAAGCCTCCGTTGCCACCGCAACCCAGGTTCAGGGGAAAGCCCTCTCTTATAACAACATCGCCGATACCGATGCGGCGCTGGAGTGCGTGAAAGAGTTCGCCGAGCCAGCATGTGTGATTGTGAAGCACGCCAACCCTTGCGGTGTGGCTATCGGCAATTCCATTCTTGACGCTTACGACCGCGCGTACAAAACCGACCCAACCTCCGCATTCGGCGGCATTATTGCCTTTAACCGCGAGCTGGATGCTGAAACCGCACAGGCCATCATTTCTCGTCAGTTTGTTGAAGTGATCATTGCCCCGTCTGCCAGCGAAGAGGCGCTGAAAATCACCGCCGCCAAACAGAACGTACGCGTTCTGACCTGCGGTCAGTGGGGCGAGCGAGTTCCAGGCCTTGATTTCAAACGCGTCAACGGCGGTCTGCTGGTTCAGGATCGTGACCTGGGGATGGTCGGTGCGGAAGAACTGCGCGTCGTGACCAAACGCCAGCCGACCGAACAGGAACTGCGTGATGCACTGTTCTGCTGGAAGGTGGCGAAGTTCGTGAAATCCAACGCCATTGTCTATGCCAAAAACAATATGACCATCGGGATTGGCGCGGGCCAGATGAGCCGCGTGTACTCCGCGAAAATCGCCGGTATTAAAGCCGCCGATGAAGGTCTGGAAGTGAAAGGTTCTTCTATGGCTTCTGATGCCTTCTTCCCATTCCGCGACGGTATTGATGCCGCCGCTGCTGCGGGCGTGACCTGTGTAATCCAGCCTGGCGGTTCTATCCGTGATGACGAAGTGATTGCCGCCGCCGACGAGCACGGTATTGCGATGCTCTTCACCGATATGCGCCACTTCCGCCATTAATGGAGCGACAGATGAAAGTATTAGTCATTGGTAACGGCGGGCGCGAGCACGCGCTGGCCTGGAAAGCGGCCCAGTCGCCGCTGGTTGAAACTGTTTTTGTTGCTCCGGGTAACGCAGGCACTGCACTGGAGCCTGCACTGCAAAACGTCGCAATCGGAGTAACCGATATCCCGGCACTGCTGGACTTTGCCCAAAATGAGAAGATTGACCTGACCATCGTCGGCCCGGAAGCGCCGCTGGTGAAAGGCGTGGTCGATACCTTCCGCGCCGCCGGACTGAAAATCTTCGGCCCAACCGCAGGTGCCGCGCAACTGGAAGGGTCGAAAGCGTTTACCAAAGATTTCCTGGCACGCCACAACATCCCAACAGCGGAATACCAGAACTTCACCGAGATTGAGCCTGCGCTGGCGTATCTGCGCGAGAAAGGTGCGCCGATCGTTATCAAGGCAGACGGTCTGGCGGCGGGTAAAGGCGTAATCGTGGCGATGACGCTGGAAGAAGCCGAAGCCGCCGTTCACGATATGCTGGCGGGCAACGCCTTTGGCGACGCGGGTCATCGCATTGTTATTGAAGAGTTCCTCGACGGCGAAGAAGCGAGCTTTATCGTGATGGTTGACGGTGAACATGTGTTGCCGATGGCCACCAGTCAGGATCACAAACGCGTAGGCGATAAAGATACCGGGCCGAACACTGGCGGGATGGGCGCTTACTCTCCTGCGCCAGTGGTGACCGATGAAGTTCATCAGCGCACCATGGAACGTATCATCTGGCCAACCGTGAAAGGCATGGCGGCGGAAGGAAACACCTACACCGGTTTTCTCTATGCTGGTTTGATGATCGACAAACAGGGCAATCCGAAGGTTATTGAATTTAACTGCCGCTTTGGCGATCCGGAAACCCAGCCGATTATGCTGCGCATGAAGTCCGATCTGGTTGAGCTCTGCCTGGCTGCCTGTGAAGGCAAGCTGGACGAGAAAACATCCGAGTGGGATGAACGTGCTTCTCTCGGCGTGGTGATGGCTGCGGGTGGATATCCGGGCGATTACCGCACCGGCGATGTGATCCACGGCCTGCCGCTGGAAGAAGTGGAAGGTGGCAAAGTGTTCCACGCGGGTACGAAACTGGCGGATGACGAGCAGGTAGTGACCAGCGGCGGGCGCGTACTGTGCGTCACCGCGCTGGGTCATACCGTAGCAGAAGCGCAGAAACGCGCCTATGCCTTAATGACCGATATCCACTGGGACGACTGCTTCTGCCGGAAAGATATCGGCTGGCGCGCTATCGAACGCGAGCAGAACTAACGCGACAGTTTTGCCAATAGCGTTTTACGCGTGATCCCTAACTGACGGGCGGCTTCGGTTTTGTTACCGCCCGTTTTCTCCAGCGCCGCCAGAATCACTTCTTTTTCGACCTCCACCAGCGGCTGAATATCCTGACTTTGCGCCAGCGGGATCGGCGTGCCAGCAATCGCCAGCGGCAGCTCGCGTTCGGAAATATATTCCCCGGTCAGCAACACCACCGCCCTTTCCACCGCGTTTTCCAGTTCACGAATATTTCCCGGCCAGTCGTAGTGAATCAGCAGATCCATCGCCTGGGGCGTGAAGCCTTTTACCGCCTTGCGATTGCGTTCGGCAAACCCCTGAAGAAAATGGTTAGCCAACAGAGGAATATCTTCCCGCCGCTGACGCAGCGACGGCACTTCAATCGCCACCACGTTCAGGCGATAGTAGAGATCCTGGCGAAAACGCCCGGCATTTACCTCTGCGGCAAGATCGCGATGGGTCGCCGCAATCAGTCGGACATCAACCGAGATAGTCTGGTTGCTGCCGACACGCTGCACTTCGCGCTCCTGAATCGCACGCAGCAGACGAACCTGCATCATCGGCGAGATATCACCAATTTCATCGAGAAACAGTGTGCCGCCATCTGCCTCAACAAAGCGCCCTTCCCGCCGTTTGTCGGCTCCTGTAAACGCCCCTTTCTCATGACCGAACAATTCGGATTCCAGTAAGGATTCGTTGAGTGCCGCGCAGTTGAGCGTTACCAGCGGTTTTTCACTACGTGCGCTACTGGCGTGAATCGCTCTGGCGACCAGCTCTTTACCGGTGCCAGAATCGCCGTGGATCAGCACCGTGGCTTCCGATGGCGCGACGAGGGCGATTTCACTGAGCAGGTGTTGCATCGCCGGGCTTTTACCGACCATCCCGAACTGACTGGCAGACACCGCAGGCGTTTCAGCGTCGACACTGTGAGTATGCGCGAGCGCCTTTTCCAGCGTCACCTGCAGGTTATCGAAATCCAGCGGCTTGATGAGATAATCCAGCGCCCCGGTTTTCAACGCCTCTACCGCCGTCTCGACGCTGGAGTAAGCGGTCATAATCAGTACCGGAATCGCCGGATTTAACGCTTTGATCTCTTTGAGCGTGGCAATGCCGTCCATCTCCGCCATTCGCACATCGCAAAGCACAAGATCAAAAACCTTTTCCCGCATCTGCGCCAGCGCCTGTTGCCCGCTGTTCGCCAGCGCGACGTTATAGCCCCAGCCGCGCAGCAATGCCTGCAAGATAGTGCAGTGGCTAATGTCATCATCCACCACCAGAATATCGATATTATCGTGCGTCATCCTTGTGGGTCCTTACGCGTAATATTGACCGGAAGCCAGAGGGTGAACGTTGCACCTTTCCCCTCCTGGCTTGCGACCTGAATTGTACCACCGTGTTGTTCAACAATATTATGCACGACCGCCAGCCCCAGCCCGGTGCCGTCGGCCTTCGTGGTGAAATAAGGGGTAAAAATGGCTTCAAGCTGATCCGCTGCAATCCCCTTACCGCTGTCGGTGACGCTGATTGTCACCCCCGCGCCGCTTTCGCTGGCCGTCACGCTAATCACGCCATGCTGACCAATCGCCTGAATAGCATTGAGATAGAGATTCAACAGGACCTGGGTCAGTCGGTCCGGATCGGCCTGAATTTCCGGTAATGTGTCGTTAGCAGTAAAGCGTAACTGGATCTCCCGGCTGTTTGCATCCTGGCTTACCAGCTGTAATGAGTGGTTAATCAGAGTGTTGAGATCCACCGCCTGCAAAGCCAGATGCGTTGGCTTAACCAGTTCCAGCAGCTCACTTACCACGCGGTTTAAACGGTCGGACTCTTTCGCCATTACCTGCGCCAGTTGATGCGCTTCCCCGCCCTCTGGCACGCGTTCGGCAAAATATTTCGCCAGCCCTTTAATCGAGGAAAGCGGGTTACGGATTTCGTGGGCGACGCCTGCCGCCAGATGCCCCAGTGCCACCAGCTTCTCTTTGCGCTTCATTTCATCCTGCAACAGCTGGCGCGAGCGCAGATATCGGCGATACCAGAAGAATGACAACACGCTTGCCAGCAATACCGCCGCCAGCGCGAAGAGAATAATCAGGGTATTGCGCTTCTCCCCAATCTGGGTTGCGACCAAATCACTGGCATCAACGGCGATAAAAATGACCTGATGTGCATCTACCTGTGGCGCAGCTTCGCCGTTACAGCGCGGCATATTGTGCATACCATGCCGCCAGGGGGCTGACATTGGCTGGAACAAACGATAGACCTCAAGCGCAGGCACAGTTTCTGTTTTCTCAAGCAGTCGCCAGCGGGAGTTCTCCTCCGGCTTTAACTTCTGCATTTCATCAGGAGAATAGAGCACACGCCCAACCATTTCGGGGTCGCTATGAAGAATAATGATGCCCTGTGCATTAGTGACAGCAAACCACAACACCCCTGGCTGGCTTGCCATCTCTTCCAGAAGCGCCTGTTGCTGCACATGGTGCATTCGCATACCCATCCCTACGCGACTTCCCGACTCCAGAGCGCGAATAAGCACATTACCTTTTTCCAGTAATGCCTGGCGGTCGGCCTCGCTTGCCCGCCCATAATCGCGAATCACCGTCGCCGCAAACAATCCCACCAGCCCAACAATGACAACGGGGAGGATCGCGCTTAACCATTTGGCTAAGGAATCTTTAGAACGTTGCATAAAACGCATCTTCTTCTTTGCCTGTTCATCCCTTTTTAACAGCAGAAATCATGCCAGATTTTATCAACGGCTACCCTGCGCTGTAACACAAACGCTTGAGTTTCAATGAGTAAAAATGACTCGCTACCCACTGCAAGCGAGTCATTTTTACTCGCTTATCACGCCTGTTTGCCCGTCACATCAGCGTTTCATCGTTGGCACGAAAGATGCAATACCCAAAGTAAGACAACCACTGGAGGATTAACCATGAAACGGAACACGAAGATTGCCCTGATGATGGTGGCGCTTTCAGCAATGGCGATGGGATCGGCATTTGCCCACGGCGGACACGGTATGTGGCAGCAAAATGCAGCGCCTTTGACCAGCGAACAACAAACTGCCTGGCAAAAAATTCATAATGACTTTTACGCTCAAAGCAGCGCACTGCAACAGCAACTGGTGACGAAGCGTTATGAATACAACGCCCTGTTAGCCGCTAACCCACCGGATAGCAGCAAAATTAACGCGGTCGCCAAAGAGATGGAAACTTTGCGTCAGTCGTTAGATGGGCTACGAGTGAAACGGGATATTGCGATGGCTGAAGCGGGTATTCCACGCGGAGCCGGAATGGGCTACGGTGGTTGCGATGGTGGCGGTCATATGGGTATGGGCCACTGGTAAATCAGAACGTTTTCTCGTTAGGTTGCCAGCGACAGAAATCAGAGTTTGCCACTAACAGTAATTGAGAACCTTCGGGCGCTTCCAGCCATGCCACGCTGACATCAACAGAAGAGCGGCTCTGGCGGCGCTCGATATGCGCTATCGCCTGCGAATCTAAATCAGGTTTAATGGTTTGCCCTTCGCAGGTAGTTACAGTTTGCTCCATCGCATGCCAGCGTCCCTGACGCAACACGACTCTCCCCTGACGTAAGGCATCGCTAATCTGGCGGATTTGGTCGGCACGGTAGCGATATAAATCGATTTGGTCGTTAGAAAGCTGCTGCTTTTCCCCGTCAAACTCACGTTGCATAAAGCTCAGATCGCCGCGATCGTCAAAACGCGCACGAATGTTCACCGGAGGTTTGCTATAAACATTGATATTGATAAGCGTGAGGTTATCGCCCTGCCAGCGATACTCTCGCGTCGTGGTATCGCCATTGCGCCACGGGCTAAATACGGCAAGCAGATGCACATTATCGCCGCTGTCTTTTCGCCAGATACGTACCGCGCCCTGGTCTTCAGCAAATCCACTGGCGGTAAAGGGAGGAAGTGAAGAGTTGTGGCTACAGGCAGTGAGAAACAGCGCACCTGCCAGCATCAATGAACGACGCCAGAAAGACAAAAGGGGTGAAACCACCCCTTCGTTAAAACTGTTCACTGCCACGCAATCTTACTTAACTGCGTCTTTCAGTGCCTTGCCAGAAACAAATGCCGGTACGTTCGCAGCGGCGATTTTGATTTCTTTACCGGTCTGCGGGTTGCGGCCAGTACGCTCAGCGCGGTGGTTCACTTTGAAGGTTCCGAAACCAACCAGTTGTACAGCATCGCCTTCTTTCAGAGACTCAGTAATTGCAGCCAGAGTGGACTCCAGAGCAGCTTTAGCCTGGGTTTTGGACAGTTCTGCTTTCTCTGCAATTACATCAATCAGTTGAGTCTTGTTCATAAGTTATCCTTACAATGTGTTTATCGCTTGCTAAGCATCGAGTGCGACGGAAATGCCAGAATAGCACTCTCCTGCATACACGCACCGATAGCCACTTTTTTTCGCCCCCCAAATGTAGACCAGACGGGGGGCGAAAGGGAAGACTCCAGGTATGACAAATCAGGCGTTAAATCACGTTTTCTGGTCTTATTGCTGAAAAATTATACCAATATTGCTCTCGCCCGCCTCACGCAGGTCTGCCCTAAGCCCTTTTATCAGCTCGATGTCGCGTTCTTCGCACTCGGCTAAAAGTCGGAATATTTCCCACTGAATGTCCCATTCTTGCTCTACTGCTGGGTTTTCTTTGAGCTCTTCATCGCTCATTTCGCGACCAGCCTGAGTCATTTCCAGCATCGCAACGGTAGTGATAGAGGTCTTACTCACTTCCACCGCGTGTTCGAGCGTTTCGCCACTTAAACGCGAATGGACCAGTTCACTTAATGCCACGCAGGCATCGATTGCCGGATAAACACCGTACAGATCGAAATCGTCCGCTGAAGGAATCGCCTCTTCAAATTTCTCCAGTTGGCTGTCGAAATTCACTTTTGCGTCTTTGACCGTCAGCGTTTCCCAGATGAGATCGAGAATGCGGCGGTAAATTTGCCCATCGGCAAAACCGGTTTGCTGGCAGAACATAGCGTAATTGGGGTACATGCGTTCGCACAGACAAGCCATGAAAGTGACGTGCTGCCAGCTTTCCAGGCGTTCCAGACGCAGATGAATCGGGTTTTGTAACATGTTGAGTTCTCAAATACGGAAATTATCCGCAGTTTACCTGAATTAGGGCTGATTTGCTGTATAGCGCACGAATGCCGGACGTTCCGAGGCCACCGCGTCCGCCCAGCGCGTTGGCTCCGGCAGACGATAGCCTTTCATGCAGCGTTGTACCCACGCCAGCGCGCTATCCACGCTGACCCGATGGCCGGTCGCGATAAATAGCGGGTTACAGCGCGCTTTGCTGCGCCAGACCCAGGCCAGCTGCTCGCCTTTATCCTTCAGCGGGGCCAGCGCGCCCGGCTCGCTGGAGAGTGGTTCGAATTTACCGCATAGCCGTTTTTTCGCCACGCCAATAGTTGGCACATCCACCAGCAAACCAAAATGGCTGGCGACACCAAGACGGCGCGGATGTGAGATCCCATGACCATCGACAAACACTAAATCCGGTTTTTGCGACAGCATCTCCCACGCTGCCAGCAGCGCAGGATATTCACGGAAGGAGAGAAAACCAGGAATATAAGGCATGGTGGTGGCGATGCGGGCCACTTTATACTCCACCAGCTCAAGCGAGGGGTATTTCAACAGCACCATCGCCGCTCGCGTCACTTCGCCGCCCTGCTCAAACCCGACATCGGCTCCGGCGATCAGATCCGGCGGATCTTTATCGAGTCGATCCTCGCGGATCACAGAAGAAGCCAGTTCGATTTGTTGAGCGCGTAATGACGCGAGATCCATAACCACTCCTTACTGATGATAAGGCGCAGACAGGCGATGCACTGCCTCCACAAACACGCCAGCATGTTCTGGCGGCACATCCTGATGAATGCCGTGTCCAAGGTTAAAGACGTGGCCTTCACCGTGACCGAAACCTGCAAGTATAGACGCCACTTCTTCTTCAATGCGGGCAGGCGGTGCATACAGCATTGATGGGTCCATATTGCCCTGCAGCGCGACTTTATCACCCACGCGGCGGCGCGCATCGGCAATGTCCGTTGTCCAGTCGAGGCCCAGCGCGTCGCAGCCGGTTTCTGCCATGGCTTCCAGCCACTGTCCGCCGCCTTTGGTAAACAGCGTCACCGGCACGCGGCGACCGTCGTTCTCACGCAGTAAGCCATCAACTATTTTATGCATGTAATAGAGCGAGAACTGTTGATAATCACGCCCGGTGAGCACGCCGCCCCAGGTGTCGAAAATCATCACTGCCTGAGCACCGGCTTTAATCTGCGCGTTCAGATACAGAGTGACGCTTTTCGCCAGTTTATCGAGTAGCGCGTGCAGCGCCTGCGGCTCGGCATACATCATTTTTTTGATCACGGTGAAAGCTTTGCTGCTGCCGCCTTCCACCATGTAGGTCGCCAGCGTCCACGGACTGCCGGAAAAACCAATCAGCGGCACTTCGCCTTTCAGTTCGCGGCGAATGGTACGCACCGCGTTCATCACGTAACCCAGCTCATCTTCCGGGTCCGGTATTGGCAGTTTATCGACGTCAGCTTTGCAGGTGACTGGCGAGGTAAAACGCGGACCTTCTCCGGCTTCAAAATAGAGCCCTAACCCCATCGCGTCCGGAACGGTGAGGATATCGGAAAAGAGGATCGCCGCATCCAGCGGATAGCGACGCAGCGGTTGCAAAGTCACTTCGCACGCCAGCTCGGCGTTTTTGCAAAGCGACATAAAATCGCCCGCCTGGGCGCGGGTGGCTTTGTATTCCGGTAGATAGCGGCCCGCCTGGCGCATCATCCATACTGGAGTGACATCAACGGGCTGGCGCAACAGCGCCCGCAGATAACGATCGTTTTTAAGTTCGGTCATTTTGGCTGTTCCTTAGTGCGTCAGGCGGTCAGTGTATCATCACTCATACTCTGCCCGACACATCGCCACCGTATCTTCTATCAGACGGCGCGCCACGGTGCCGGGCGGCGGGAGTAACGGCAAATCGTCATAGCGATACCAGTTCGCCTCAAGCAATTCTTTCGGGTCAATGACGATATCGCCGCTGTCATATTCCGCCATAAACGCGGTCATTAAAGACTGAGGAAACGGCCACGGTTGGGAGGTCACATAACGCAGATTTTTGACTTTAATTCCGCTCTCTTCCATCACTTCCCGCGCGACTGCCTGCTCGAGGGTTTCGCCCACTTCAACGAATCCGGCAAGTACCGTATGGACACCGTTTCGATGGCGGGTATGCTGGGCAAGAAGGATCGAATCATCGCGACGGATGGCAACGATAATGCAGGGGGCAATTTGTGGATAGTAACGCTCACGGCAGTGACTGCACAGCATTGCCCATTCGGTTTTGCTCGGATACATCTCATGGCCGCAGTAGCCGCAATATTTATGTGAGCGGTAAAACTCCGCCAGTTGCACACCGCGCCCAGCCAGTTGAAACAGCCCAACATCCAGATCAATCACCTGACGTACCGATCCCATATCGTGACGACGCTGCTGTTGCACTAGCCAAACAGGTTCTCCCTGCCATTCGCCTATATGCAGTGCGCGCTGACCCACAAGATCGAAATTTGCCGCTTCGCCGTATGGTAATTCTCCCTTCGGCAACCATAATTTTTGTTCATGACTGACTACCCACCAGCCGTGATCTAATTTTTCAATTATACGATCCATAGCTCTTGCACTACCTTTGCATCACTGGCATGTTTAACATGGTTTTTACATTTCTCACTGAGCAGTTTTTGAATACAAACTTGCGGAGTCAATCATGCTTAACCAGCTCGATAACCTGACGGAGCACGTCAGAGGAAGTAACAAACTGGTTGATCGCTGGCTACATGTACGTAAGCATCTGCTCGTGGCTTACTACAATCTGGTTGGCATTAAGCCTGGCAAAGAATCGTACATGAGGCTGAATGAAAAAGCCCTTGATGATTTTTGCCAGAGTCTGGTCGACTACCTGTCTGCTGGACATTTCAGTATTTATGAACGCATTCTTCATAAACTAGAAGGCAACGGGCAACTCGCTCATGCCGCGAAGATTTGGCCGCAGCTGGAAGCCAACACGCAACAGATTATGGATTACTATGATTCCAGCCTGGAAACCGCCATCGATCATGATAATTACCTTGAGTTTCAACAGGTTTTATCTGACATCGGCGAGGCGCTGGAAGCACGCTTCGTACTGGAAGATAAGCTGATTCTGCTGGTGCTTGACGCCGCTCGCGTCAAACATCCTGCTTGAGTTCTGCGCTGTTAACGCGTAATTTACATTCAATGCCCCGTTTGCGGGGCTAATTTCTTGTCGGAGTGCCTTAACTGGCTGAGACCGTTCATTCGGGATCCGCGGAACCTGATCAGGCTAATACCTGCGAAGGGAACAAGAGTTAATCTGCTATCGCATCGCCTTTGCGGCGATCGTCTCTTGCTTCATCCGTCGTCTGACAAGCCACGTCCTTAACTTTTGGAATGAGCTATGTCTGCAACAAAACTGACCCGCCGCGAACAGCGCGCCCAGGCCCAACATTTTATCGACACCCTGGAAGGCACCGCCTTTCCCAACTCAAAACGCATTTACATCACCGGCACACATCCCGGCGTGCGTGTGCCAATGCGTGAGATCCAGCTTAACCCGACGCTAATTGGCGGCAGCAAAGAACAGCCGCAGTACGAAGAAAACGAAGCGATTCCGGTCTACGACACCTCCGGCCCGTATGGCGATCCGCAGATCGCCATTAACGTGCAGCAAGGGCTGGCAAAGCTGCGTCAGCCGTGGATCGAGGCGCGCGGCGATACCGAAGAACTCACCGTGCGCAGTTCCGATTACAGCAAAGCGCGGCTGGCAGATGATGGCCTCGACGAGCTGCGTTTTAGCGGCGTATTAACGCCAAAACGCGCCAAAGCAGGCCGCCGCGTCACGCAGTTGCACTACGCCCGTCAGGGCATCATCACACCGGAGATGGAATTCATCGCCATTCGCGAGAATATGGGACGCGAGCGCATTCGTAGCGAAGTTTTGCGCCACCAGCATCCTGGAATGAGCTTTGGTGCTCGCCTGCCGGAAAATATCACCGCGGAATTTGTCCGTGATGAAGTCGCTGCCGGACGTGCCATTATCCCTGCTAATATCAATCATCCGGAATCGGAGCCGATGATCATTGGTCGCAACTTCCTGGTAAAAGTTAACGCCAATATCGGCAACTCGGCGGTCACCTCTTCCATCGAAGAAGAAGTGGAAAAACTGGTGTGGTCCACGCGCTGGGGAGCGGATACGGTGATGGATCTCTCCACCGGTCGCTATATTCACGAAACCCGCGAGTGGATTTTGCGTAACAGCCCGGTGCCGATCGGTACTGTGCCGATCTACCAGGCGCTGGAGAAAGTTAACGGGATCGCTGAAGATCTTACCTGGGAAACGTTCCGCGACACACTGCTGGAACAGGCCGAGCAGGGAGTGGATTACTTCACTATCCATGCGGGCGTGCTGCTGCGCTACGTGCCGATGACCGCCAAACGTCTGACCGGTATTGTGTCGCGCGGCGGTTCGATTATGGCGAAATGGTGCCTCTCCCACCATCAGGAAAATTTCCTCTATCAACACTTCCGCGAAATTTGTGAAATCTGTGCCGCTTATGACGTTTCGCTGTCATTGGGCGACGGCCTGCGTCCCGGTTCTATTCAGGACGCCAACGATGAAGCGCAGTTTGCCGAGCTGCATACGCTGGGCGAACTGACCAAAATCGCCTGGGAATATGACGTGCAGGTGATGATTGAAGGCCCGGGGCATGTGCCGATGCAGATGATCCGCCGCAATATGACCGAGGAGTTAGAGCGCTGCCATGAAGCGCCGTTCTATACCCTCGGGCCGCTGACCACCGACATTGCGCCGGGCTATGACCACTTCACGTCAGGGATTGGCGCGGCGATGATTGGCTGGTTTGGCTGCGCGATGCTTTGTTACGTAACGCCAAAAGAGCATCTGGGTCTGCCTAATAAAGAAGATGTTAAGCAGGGGCTTATCACCTATAAGATTGCTGCCCACGCCGCCGACCTGGCGAAAGGGCATCCGGGTGCGCAAATTCGCGATAACGCCATGTCGAAAGCCCGCTTCGAATTTCGCTGGGAAGACCAGTTTAATCTGGCCCTCGACCCGTTTACCGCCCGCGCTTATCACGATGAAACCCTGCCGCAAGAATCCGGCAAAGTCGCCCATTTTTGCTCCATGTGTGGGCCGAAATTCTGCTCGATGAAAATCAGCCAGGAAGTACGTGATTACGCCGCCGCGCAAACCATTGAAGTGGGAATGGCGGATATGTCAGAGAACTTCCGCGCCAGAGGCGGGGAAATCTACCTGCGTAAGGAGGAAGCGTGATGTATCAGCCTGATTTTCCTCCCGTACCTTTTCGTTTAGGACTGTACCCGGTAGTGGACAGCGTACAGTGGATCGAACGCCTGCTGGATGCAGGCGTGCGTACTCTCCAGCTACGCATCAAAGATCAGCGCGATGAAGAGGTGGAAGCCGATGTCGTGGCGGCAATTGCGCTGGGCCGCCGCTATAACGCGCGGCTGTTTATCAACGATTACTGGCGGTTGGCGATTAAGCATCAGGCGTATGGCGTCCATTTGGGGCAGGAAGATTTGCAAGCCACCGATCTCCACGCCATCCACGCGGCAGGTCTGCGACTGGGCGTTTCGACCCATGATGATATGGAGATCGACGTCGCACTGGCAGCACGTCCTTCTTATATCGCGCTGGGACATGTGTTCCAGACGCAAACCAAACAGATGCCTTCTGCACCGCAGGGGCTGGAACAGCTGGCGCGGCACATTGAGCGTCTGGCGGATTATCCCACCGTGGCGATTGGCGGTATCAATCTGGCGCGCGCGCCTGCAGTGATGGCGACGGGTGTCGGCAGTATCGCCGTCGTCAGCGCCATTACCCAGGCAGCAGACTGGCGTGCGGCAACGGCACAGTTGCTGGAAATAGCAGGAGTTGGCGATGAATGACCGTGATTTTATGCGTTATAGCCGCCAAATTCTGCTCGATGATATTGCCATTGAAGGGCAGCAAAAACTGCTCGACAGCCAGGTGCTGATTATCGGTCTTGGCGGGCTGGGTACGCCCGCTGCGCTGTACCTGGCGGGCGCTGGCGTCGGGACGCTGGTACTGGCAGATGACGACGATGTGCATTTAAGTAATCTGCAACGACAAATCCTCTTTACCACTGAAGATATCGATCGCCCGAAATCGCAGGTCAGCCAACAGCGACTGACACAGTTGAATCCCGACATTCAACTGACGGCACTACAACAACGGTTAACGGGTGAGGCGTTAAAAGATGCAGTAGCACGGGCTGATGTGGTGCTCGACTGTACCGACAATATGGCGACTCGCCAGGAGATTAATGCCGCCTGCGTGGCGCTCAACACGCCGCTTATCACCGCCAGCGCAGTCGGATTTGGCGGTCAGTTGATGGTGCTGACACCGCCCTGGGAGCAGGGCTGTTATCGCTGCCTGTGGCCAGATAACCAGGAGCCAGAACGCAACTGCCGCACGGCTGGCGTGGTTGGCCCGGTGGTCGGCGTCATGGGGACGTTGCAGGCACTGGAAGCAATTAAGTTATTGAGCGGTATAGAGACGCCTGCGGGAGAACTCCGGCTGTTCGACGGTAAATCGAGCCAGTGGCGCAGCCTGGCGTTGCGCCGCGCCACAGAATGCCCGGTATGTGGAGGATGCAATGCAGATCCTGTTTAACGATCAACCGATGCAATGCGCCGCCGGACAAACTGTTCACGAACTGCTGGAGCAACTCGGTCAACAACAAGCGGGCGCAGCACTGGCGATTAATCAGCAAATCGTTCCACGCGAGCAATGGGCGCAACATATCGTGCAGGATGGCGACCAGATCCTGCTTTTTCAGGTTATTGCAGGGGGTTGAGATGTTACGTATTGCGGACAAAACGTTTGATTCACATCTTTTTACCGGTACCGGGAAATTCGCCTCTTCACAACTGATGGTGGAGGCGATCCGTGCTTCCGGCAGCCAGCTGGTGACGCTGGCGATGAAACGCGTCGACTTGCGCCAACACAATGACGATATCCTCGCCCCGCTTATCGCGGCGGGTGTAACACTGTTGCCGAATACTTCCGGGGCGAAAACAGCGGAAGAAGCTATCTTCGCCGCTCATCTGGCGCGCGAAGCGTTAGGCACACACTGGCTGAAATTAGAGATTCACCCGGACGCACGCTGGCTGTTGCCCGATCCCATCGAAACATTGAACGCCGCAGAAACACTGGTGCAACAGGGATTCGTCGTGCTGCCTTACTGCGGTGCCGATCCGGTATTGTGCAAACGTCTGGAAGAAGTGGGCTGTGCCGCGGTGATGCCGCTCGGCGCACCGATTGGCTCGAATCAGGGGCTGGAAACCCGTGCCATGCTGGAGATTATTATCCAGCAAGCTACGGTTCCGGTGGTCGTTGATGCTGGCATCGGCGTTCCCAGCCATGCCGCGCAGGCGCTGGAAATGGGCGCCGACGCCGTGTTGGTCAATACGGCGATTGCCGTCGCGGACGATCCCGTCAATATGGCGAGGGCGTTCCGTCTGGCGGTAGAAGCGGGCCTGCTGGCACGTCAGTCCGGGCCGGGCAGTCGCAGTCATTTTGCTCATGCCACCAGCCCACTGACCGGATTTCTGGAGGCATCGTCATGAAAACCTTCAGCGATCGCTGGCGACAACTGGACTGGGAAGACATCCGCCTGCGTATCAACAGCAAAACCGCTGCTGACGTAGAGCGAGCGCTAAATGCCTCGCAACTCACCCGCGACGACATGATGGCGCTACTGTCACCCGCCGCCAGCGCATATCTGGAACCGCTGGCCCAACGGGCGCAGCGTCTGACCCGCCAGCGATTTGGCAACACCGTCAGCTTCTACGTCCCGCTTTATCTTTCTAATCTTTGCGCTAATGACTGCACTTACTGCGGATTTTCCATGAGCAACCGCATCAAGCGCAAAACGCTGGATGAAACGGATATCGCCAGGGAAAGCGCCGCTATACGGGAGATGGGCTTTGAACATCTACTGTTAGTCACCGGTGAACATCAGGCGAAAGTGGGGATGGATTACTTTCGTCGTCATCTCCCTACCCTGCGTGAGCAGTTCTCTTCGCTACAGATGGAAGTGCAACCGCTGGCGGAGGCGGAATATGCCGAGTTAAAGCAGCTTGGTCTGGACGGGGTGATGGTTTATCAGGAGACGTATCACCAAGCGACATATGCCCGTCATCATCTGAAAGGTCAAAAACAGGACTTCTTCTGGCGGCTGGAAACGCCGGACCGGCTGGGCCGCGCGGGGATTGATAAGATAGGCCTCGGCGCGCTGATCGGTCTTTCTGACAACTGGCGCGTTGACTGCTATATGGTTGCCGAACATTTGCTATGGCTACAACAGCATTACTGGCAAAGCCGTTACTCTGTCTCCTTCCCACGCCTGCGCCCGTGTACTGGCGGGATTGAGCCAGCGTCAATTATGGATGAACGCCAGTTAGTGCAAACCATCTGCGCCTTCCGTCTGCTTGCGCCGGAAATTGAACTCTCACTCTCCACGCGGGAATCACCGTGGTTTCGCGATCGCGTTATTCCGCTGGCGATCAATAATGTCAGCGCCTTTTCGAAAACACAACCAGGTGGTTATGCCGACGATCACCCTGAGCTGGAGCAGTTCTCACCGCACGACGATCGCAGACCTGAAGCGGTTGCTGCCGCGTTAACCGCTCAGGGTTTGCAGCCGGTATGGAAAGACTGGGACAGCTATCTGGGACGTGCCTCGCAAAGGCTATGAGACAAAATGTAAGGACGTAAATTTATTCCGAGCCGCTACGGAAGATGAAAAACGCAAGGTTGTTGAAAGCGTTGCGTTTTTTTATGGTAGTGCCGTCAGCAGGAATGTTGTCCAGGGCGAAAAGCTTCTTCCTCGTTTCGCCCTGCCTTTCTTAAAATAACGTCTCAGCACGCTATTTCATTATTTCCCGCAAAAACATCCATTAATATTGCAATTGTTTTAACACAGAAGATACAAGGCTTTAATTGCAAAGCAAGATCACCGTCAAAAAAAGAGTGTGCAATATCAGGATATAATAATATTAACTTTACCAAAAATATGGCCCGGACATCATGACAGTTTACATAAAAAAGACGTTATCAATTCATAGTGATGAATTTCACCCATACGGAAACGTAATTTCTGCAATAAATGTAGATCCATTGCTTAAATACCTTAAAGATGAAATTTCTGTACCTGAGGATCAGGTGGCATATGTCAGAAGTGATGATCGCTTAAACCAATACCCCGCCGTGAGCGACATTCAGCGCCAAATCTACGGTGAAATGCCTGTTCAGACTGGGTATGTTTGTGGGGTAAATACCACCCAGGATGGCTTTGAATATCACCAGGGGAGTGAAATCATTATCGCTGCCAGCGATTTTTTCCTGTTTTTAGGTAAACGAGAGTTGATGCACGGGGATACATTTAATGGTGAACTTGCTCAACCATTTTTCATTCCGGAAAAATCGGTGATTGAACTTTATAGTACAACGCTACATTACTGCCCCATTAGTATAAATGCACAACCTTTTAGCGCAGCGATTATTCTTCTTGATGGAACTAATAAAGATATAGACGGCGAAAATAACCCCGCAATGTTGAGCAAGCGAAATACTTGGTTTATCGCCCATGAAAGTTTCACGGAGCATCCTTGCCCATTTTTAAAAGGACCACATCTTTGCGTTAATGACATTATTCATGGGTGAAAAAGGCGAAGATTTCTCTTCGCCTCCTCTTTACCCGGCGATTACCGTCACGCTGTCTTTGGTTCGCACGCGTGGTGGCATGGTCAAACCGCAGCGATCCCGCTCGTTCCCCTGCCATGCACTCGCAGAATAATAATGATTCGCTGCCGATGGGTAGACCACTACCGCCAGTTCATTACGCTTTTTCAGTAAAGACTGTGGCAAGGTGAAGCGATATTCCGGCCAGCCCTTTTCGGCAATTAACGTATCGTTAAGCCAGATAGCGACGCTTCCATGCACTTCCGGTAAATAAAGCTCAATATCGTCGGTAATCGTCTCCAGCGCAAAGCGTAACTGGTAGCGCCCTGGGCCACACCACGCCTCCATCCCCTGCTGCTCCCACCCTTTTGTTACCTCAACGGGTCGGGAAACGTTATCCACCAGCAGCTGCCAGTACTTATCCAGCACTACCTCGTGGCGATTTTCCGCTACTTGTAATGAGAAACAACGGGTCTGCCAGGGTTCGATTTGTAGCGGATAACTTCCCGCGAGATGCGCTTCCAGCACTGAAACCTCTCCCGTCGCAAGATGCCACTCCGACAACTGCCCGCTGAGGCCCGGAAAATGTAACCAACCGTAGAGCGGGGTATCACCGTCGTTAAATACGCTGACGTAACGCGATGTTTCATCCTGTGTGATGCGGGTCCAGACGGCAGTTTTTCGAGGGGGATAGTCAACAAAAGGGCGATCATTTCTCAGCGTGTCGGCTAGCATGCTGCACTGAGGTTGCGCTTCAATCAGCTTTTGCAGCCTTTCGGTAAGAGAGCGATCTTCACCTTTTTCCTCGCTATATGCCGCAAACTCACCGGCGATCAGAAGCTGGCCTCCGGCAGCGACAAAGCGCTCCAGCTGGCTCAGTGTGGCGGCTGATTTCACCACCTTAACATCCGCTAACAGAAGCGCCGGGAAATTCATGCCGTTAATGCGCGTTCCGTCAGCCTGGAGTAAATTCTCTTCATCAATAAAGAAATATTCAAATCCCTGAGCGCTGAGTTGTTGTGCCCAATATTCGCCTGACTGCCCTTCGTTGCCATCCACGCCACAGTGCCAGAAAGTCCGTTTGGGGTAGAGTACGCCAACATCAACATACGGCTCTCCCTGCTCAAGAAATTCAGCAAGGCGGCCAGATTCCTGAGCAAACCCAGCGTGGAAAGCGTACCAGGGCTGGAAGTTAACGCCCGGCGCAAAATCAAAACGCGGATTACTTAACACATCGTCATTTGCCTCCCCATCCGTCAGCCAGAACGCGTGCATCAAAAATTGCCGCGCGCCGAGGAGGTGATGTCGCAATGCCTGCAACCGGATGTCATGCAGTGAAATTTCCCACTGCCCGGCGGCAAAATGCGTACCTGGCTTCACCCGCGCATAATATTGCTCGACAATGCACCCTTTACGCCCGTGAGCGCGCGCCACGGAGTCGCCGACCTTCGCGGCCATCTGCGACTCGCTATTTCGCGAATCGACAGCCGTAATATCCCGCCAGCCATCAAGAGCAAAGTAATCCATAGCAAAATTACATCGGTTATCTTCGGTGATGATTTTACTGGCGAAATTCCAGCTACTGACGTGACCTAATACTTCATGACCACTTAGCTGTATTCCCTGCTGGTGCGCCCATTCTGACAACGTACCAAAAAAGGCCTGCATCGCCTGTCTGGAATAACAGGAAAAAAGCTCACAGCGCCGACGAGCGGTACGACTACCAATATCCATGACTAACGACATGAGGTTTTCAGCCAGGCAGTAAGGTGCCTGTTGCAACGCATCGATGAACCTTTTTTCATACATTAAGGAGGATTTGACCGCGCCAGTATGTTCATTCCATTGCCAGAAACAGGCATGGGGCTGGTCGAAAAAGAGATATGCCACCGTCTTACCAAAATGATCGCCAAAAGCGCGGGCATAAGGTTCATAGCCGACACGAATAAAATTTTCTGCCGCTTCGGGCATCAGGTAATTAATCATCCGTGAGGTCAGGCAGCGTGCCGCGGCAAAGAGCGTCACCACTGTGTCAGCCCCCCAGGGCAGATCGCTTCCTGTAAAGTTAACTTCAAATTCCTCTGTGGTTGCTTTGGTGATGCGGGCTAATGAAGAAACATCAACAATTTCATCCGAGTTGCACTGCCCTGATGAAGAGGTGGCATACGCGGCGACAATTTCCCAATCATCCCACGCCGGTTTACCGCCGGCAAAAATCCACTCCATTCCACACTGTTGTAGCGCCTGCGCATCTGCAGAGCGGATCCCGGAAAGGCGACATGTCAGTACATCTGCAGACCGGCTGGACTGGCTCCAGAAAAGATGGCGCTCACGCAACTCGTCTCTTCCTTCAACGGTCCTTCCCCCGGCGTGTCCGGAAAGCCAGTTGTAATCATCGTAGATGCCCATCATCAGCCCCATACTGGCAGCTTTATCAGCCGTGTAGCGGCAGGCTGCCAGCCACTCCTCACTGAGATAACTCTTCAGCGGAAGGCTCAGACGTGCGGCTATCTGAAATGAACCATATCCTCCCGCCTGCAATTGCCTCAGTTGGCTATCGATCTGCTCTTTGTCCGGAATGGTATGCCAGAACCAGTAGGTTGCAGGCAAGTGCCATACATCAGGGTTTTTAAAGCCTTGACGCGCCTGTGTTAACGAATCACTCATGGCTTTTCCCCTTTTTAATCGGTGGAACATCACAATGACAAATGTATGTCAAAATGGCATACAGCGCCGCGCCCACCAACATCGCCACCACCACGCCAATATTTGCTGTCGCAAATACGCTGGTTTTGGTTTCAGCCGTCAGTAAGAAACCGACCAGGTGAGCAATCCACGGATCGCCAGAGGTGATGGTTCCCATGCCGATAACCGAGGCAACAAACAGCGACAATAGTGCTGTCCAGCGACCGTTATGCCCGCCAAGCCCCGCGGGTTGCGCCATATCGGTGTTCCAGTGCAAGCGCTTTTGCCGGGCAAAGTCAACAAGCTGGATCGCGCCCATCGATCCCAATACTACGGATACCGTCGCCAGGAAGGACTGGAAGGTTGCGAGGAACGAGTCAGAAACAAACAATAAGTAGAAGGCGCCGAACGCGATAATAACCGCATTAAGCGCGGTCGTGGTTGAGCGGCTGGCTGGAACCCCCATTGCCAGCAATGCGAGCCCCGAACTGTAAACCCCTGTAATAGCTGCCGCCAGCAGGGAGATGATGATCACGATAGAAAACGGCACATAAAACCAAAACGGCAGGAACGAGGTCAATGCAGCAATCGGCTCGGAAGCTGCTGCACCGCTCAGTTCCGGGTTACTGTCGGCCAGCAGTGCACCCAAAATCAGCAGGATGGAAACAGGAAGCGAAATCCCCAGTGACGTCCAGAAAATCACTTTCCCGGCAGCGGTTTTGCGCGGCAGATAGCGGGCGAAATCACCACCATAGTTGAGAAAGCCCAGCCCAACCATCGTCATTGCCATAACCATGCCGCCGATAAACGTTAAAAATCCGGCATTGGGCGCGGCTCCCGCCTGCGACCAGTGAATATGCGGCAGGATCAGGATAATAAAGATGATGCTCATTCCGCCCGTTAACCATGCAATATACTTTTCTACCTTCATGATCAGCTGGTGGCCGTAGATAGCAACGGACATGGTCAACACTAAGGTCACCACGAACCAGCCCAACAGGCACCCTAAGGTAGGATGACCGTTTTCTGCTGCAAATACGGTTGGCCATAACCGGGTAAAGAGAGCGGCGCCAGTGGTCGATGACAGCGTAATAATGGTGATTTTCCAGCCCATATTGGAAATATAGGCAAATAAAGTGGGGATCTTATTCCCATGATAACCAAAGGCAAATCGGGTCTGTGTTAAGGTGGGCAGCCCGGTGCGTGGCCCACCAACAGCCAAAACGCCCACCAGTGTACTGGATAAAAAATAGCCAATGACGCCAGCAACAATCGCCTGCCAGAGACTTAACCCCAGAGAGTAAACATAAATCCCATAGGTAATACCGAGGATGGAGACATTCCATGAAAACCAGATCGGGAAAAGTCCGGCGGGTGAACCATAACGTTCTTTATCGCTAACCGGATTTACCCCATTGGTTTCGACCTTCATCGTACCTGATACATCAGACGGGTTCTGGACTTGGCTCGTCATTTTATTTCCTCTCATATTGAGCAAGACGTGATAGTACGGCTTCATATTCAGGCATGTTTGATGCGCCTTCCCGCTCGACCGCCAGAGAAGCAAAAGCAGAGGCAAATTTTGCTGCACTGAGCAACGGCTGACCCTGCGCAATCGCCGCAGCAAACGCGCCATTAAACGCATCCCCCGCACCGGTAGTGTCAATACTTACTGCTTTTAGCGCTGGAATATGGATAAATTGTTCACCGTCATAAATCAGCGCACCCTGAGAACCCATCGTAATAATGATGTTTTTTGCCCCCAGGGATTTTATGATCTGCGCCGCTTCTTTCGCACTCTCAATATCATTAATCTCGACACCGGACATCAGCGACGCTTCAGTTTCATTAGGGGTCAGATAATCAACATACTGCAGACATTCTTTTGCCCGGTCAGAATAAGGGGCCGGGTTAAGGATAGTTTTCACGCCCGACCGATGCGCCATATTTAGCGCCAGCGCGGTTGCTTCAAAGTTATTTTCTAATTGCGTAAGAAATATTTTTGCATCAGCCAGTTCACCCGCAATACTGGCAACTTCCGCTTCAGTAATATATTGATTGGCGCCAGAATAAATCGCGATCTTATTTTCACCCGCAGGCTCCGAAACATATATTATGGCGCTTCCTGTTTTATGCTCTTCGTCCTGGTAGAGGGTAAAACTGCGGATGTCGGATGAAGAGAGATGGTCATGTGCCATCTGGCCGAAATGGTCGTTGCCTACTTTGCCGACAAAGTGTACCTGCACAGGGCATTTACTGGCGGCCATCGCCTGGTTTGCGCCCTTACCGCCAGGTCCAATAATGGTGTTGCTGGCAAGAATTGACTCACCGCTTTTAGGGAAGCGATCAACCTTGGCAATAATATCGACATTAAAAGATCCTAATATACAAATTTTGCTTATCATTAATTTCCCTTTTTTGTTTATCATCGAGTGTTTTCGCCGGTTGACCTGATTGAGGAACTTTTCAATAGAGATTCCAACGTTATTAACAGGTTGAGAATGGAAAATTCGACGTAATATTATTGCTCCGCCGTGACAACGCTCAACAACCCCCTGCTCCGCTAATAGATATAAATCATTACGGATCGTTTCTTTGCTGACAGAGAATAAGATGGCAAGCTGATTAACCGTAGCCCGCTCATGTTTATTCAAATATGCCAATATTTGACGTTGTCTTTCTTTTCCAAACATGATTTCACCTCACGTAATGTTTATATCTTTTGTCATTTTCTGATTCCATGAATCCTTTCACACTACCATCACGAAAACAAAAACAAACGGGAATTTTTGGGGGAAAGATATTTTTATTCAATGGGATAGGGTTGATGGGGGGATGTTGTTTTGAAAGAAGAAACTCGAAAAATGCGTGAGAAAGCGCTTTAAATCGTAAACAGAATGCAAAAAAAAGCCAGTCAGTGTGACCTGACTGGCTTATTTCTTAAGAAGAACGATTACTCGTTATCAGATCCGCCCAGACCTGCGTTCAGCAGTTCTGCCAGGCTGGCAGATGCGTCTTCTGCAGTCACCTGCGGTGCAGCCGGAGCTTCACCCGCAGCGCGGCGGCGCATACGATCCTGGTGGTACGCATAACCGGTACCTGCCGGGATCAGACGACCCACAATAACGTTCTCTTTCAGGCCGCGCAGTTCGTCGCGTTTACCCGCAACGGCTGCTTCGGTCAGCACGCGAGTCGTCTCCTGGAACGATGCCGCGGAGATGAAGGACTCGGTTGCCAGAGACGCTTTGGTGATACCCAGCAGATCGCGAGCGTAAGTTGCACCCACTTTGCCGTTCGCTTCCAGTTCGCGGTTTGCGATCTTGACGCGAGAGTATTCAACCTGTTCGCCTTCCAGGAAGTCGGAGCTACCCGCGTTAACGATGGTGGCTTTACGCAGCATCTGACGAACGATAACTTCGATGTGTTTATCGTTAATCTTAACGCCCTGCAGACGGTATACGTCCTGTACTTCGTTAACGATGTAACGAGTCACAGCATGAACACCACGCAGACGCAGAATGTCGTGCGGCGCTTCCGGACCGTCGGAAATGACGTCACCACGTTCTACACGTTCACCTTCGAACACGTTGAGCTGACGCCATTTCGGAATCATCTCTTCGTAAGGTTCGCTACCGTCTACCGGGGTGATAACCAGACGACGTTTACCTTTGGTTTCTTTACCGAAGGAAACGACACCGCTGATTTCAGCCAGGATTGCCGGCTCTTTCGGACGACGTGCTTCGAACAGGTCCGCAACGCGCGGCAGACCACCGGTGATGTCCTTGGTACCGCCGGATTCCTGCGGAATACGCGCCAGGGTGTCACCGGAGCTGATCTGTACGCCATCTTCCAGCTGAACAATCGCTTTACCCGGCAGGAAGTACTGCGCAGGCATGTCGGTACCCGGGATCAGAACGTCGTTACCCTGAGCATCAACGATTTTCAGTGCCGGACGCAGATCTTTACCACCTGCGGTACGTTCTGCGGAATCCAGAACCACCAGCGAAGACAGACCGGTCAATTCGTCGGTCTGACGAGTAATGGTCTGGCCGTCGATCATGTCAGTAAAGCGTACAAAACCGCTTACTTCGGTGATAACCGGCATGGTGTGCGGGTCCCAGTTTGCAACGGTTTCGCCGCCAGCAACCTGTTCGCCATCACCTTTCGCCAGTACCGCACCGTAAGGCACTTTGTAGCTTTCTTTGGTACGACCGAATTCGTCGATCAGTTTCAGTTCGGTGTTACGGGAAGTGATTACCAGTTTACCGCTGGAGTTCACAACCGACTTCACGTTACTGAGCTTGATGCTACCTTTATTTTTCACCTGGATGCTGGATTCAGCAGCCGCACGAGATGCCGCACCACCGATGTGGAACGTACGCATGGTCAGCTGTGTACCCGGTTCACCGATGGACTGTGCCGCGATAACACCGATTGCTTCACCTTTGTTGATGATGTGGCCACGCGCCAGGTCACGACCGTAGCAGTGCGCACATACACCAAAGTCGGTGTCACAGGATACAACAGAACGTACTTTAACCGCGTCGACAGAGTTCTCTTCCAGCAGGTCACACCACTGTTCGTGCAGCAGCGTGTTGCGCGGAACGAGGATATCAGCAGTACCCGGCTTCAGAACGTCTTCAGCAGTTACACGACCCAGTACGCGATCGCGCAGCGGCTCTTTAACATCACCACCCTCGATAACCGGAGTCATCATGATACCTTCATGGGTACCACAATCGTCTTCGGTAACCACCAGGTCCTGCGCTACGTCAACCAGACGACGAGTCAGGTAACCGGAGTTCGCAGTTTTCAGTGCGGTATCCGCCAGACCTTTACGAGCACCGTGGGTAGAGATGAAGTACTGGAGTACGTTCAGACCTTCACGGAAGTTCGCGGTGATTGGCGTTTCGATGATGGAGCCATCCGGCTTCGCCATCAGACCACGCATACCAGCAAGCTGACGAATCTGTGCCGCAGAACCACGCGCACCGGAGTCGGCCATCATGTAGATGCTGTTGAAGGAAACCTGCTTCTCTTCCTGACCGTCACGGTTAATAACGGTTTCAGTTTGCAGGTTATCCATCATCGCTTTGGATACACGATCGTTCGCCGCAGCCCAGATATCGATAACTTTGTTGTAGCGTTCGCCCGCAGTTACCAGACCTGACTGGAACTGCTCCTGAATCTCAGCAACTTCTGCTTCTGCCTCGGAGATAATTTCGTGTTTCTTCTCCGGGATGACCATGTCATCGATACCAACCGATGCACCAGAACGCGCCGCATATGCAAAGCCGGTGTACATGATCTGGTCCGCAAAAATAACGGTCGGTTTCAGACCGAGAATGCGGTAGCAGGTGTTCAGCATTTTGGAGATTGCTTTTTTACCCAGCGCCTGGTTGACGATGGAGTAAGGCAGACCTTTCGGTACAATCATCCACAGAATGGCACGGCCAACAGTCGTGTCTTTCAGGCTGGTTTTCGCTACTAATTCACCGTTAGCATCTTTTTCATACTCGGTGATACGCACTTTGACGCGCGCATGCAGAGAGGCCAGGCCAGCGCGATAAATACGCTCTGCTTCTTTCGGGCCAGTCAGCACCATGCCTTCGCCTTTAGCGTTAACACAGTCACGGGTCATGTAGTACAGACCCAGTACAACGTCCTGAGACGGAACGATGATTGGTTCGCCGTTCGCCGGAGACAGGATGTTGTTGGTAGACATCATCAGCGCACGCGCTTCGAGCTGGGCTTCCAGCGTCAGCGGTACGTGAACAGCCATCTGGTCACCATCGAAGTCAGCGTTATATGCCGCACAAACCAGCGGGTGCAGCTGGATAGCTTTACCTTCGATCAGTACCGGTTCAAATGCCTGGATACCCAAACGGTGCAGTGTTGGTGCACGGTTCAGCAGTACCGGGTGTTCGCGGATAACTTCGTCCAGGATATCCCAAACGACAGCTTCTTCACGCTCAACCATTTTCTTCGCAGCTTTGATGGTGGTAGCAAGACCACGCAGTTCCAGCTTGCCGTAGATGAACGGTTTGAACAGCTCCAGTGCCATTTTCTTCGGCAGACCGCACTGATGCAGACGCAGGTATGGACCTACGGTGATTACAGAACGACCGGAGTAGTCAACACGCTTACCGAGCAGGTTCTGACGGAAACGACCCTGCTTACCTTTGATCATATCGGCCAAAGATTTCAGAGGACGTTTGTTCGAACCAGTAATCGCACGACCGCGACGACCGTTATCCAGCAGGGCGTCTACCGCTTCCTGCAGCATACGTTTTTCGTTACGTACGATGATGTCCGGCGCAGCCAGATCCAGCAGACGTTTCAGACGGTTGTTACGGTTAATGACGCGACGATACAGATCGTTCAGGTCAGAAGTCGCGAAACGACCACCATCCAGCGGAACCAACGGACGCAGATCTGGCGGCAGTACCGGCAGAACGGTCAGGATCATCCACTCTGGTTTGTTACCAGACTGAACGAATGCTTCCAGCAGTTTGATACGCTTGGTCAGCTTCTTACGCTTGGTTTCAGAGTTGGTTTCGTTCAGCTCTTCACGCAGCTGTTCGCACTCTTGTTCCAGATCCATGCTCTTCAGCAGAGCCTGGATTGCTTCCGCACCCATTTTCGCGTCGAATTCGTCACCGAACTCTTCCAGCGCGTCCAGATACTGCTCTTCAGTCAGGATCTGCTGGCGTTCCAGGTTGGTCATACCGCCTTCGATAACCACATAGGATTCGAAGTACAGTACGCGTTCGATATCGCGCAGCGGCATATCGAGCAGCAGGCCGATACGGGACGGCAGAGATTTCAGGAACCAGATGTGAGCAGTCGGAGACGCCAGCTCGATGTGGCCCATACGCTCACGGCGTACTTTAGTCTGGGTCACTTCAACGCCGCACTTCTCACAGATCACACCACGGTGTTTCAGGCGCTTGTACTTACCGCACAGGCACTCGTAATCTTTCACTGGCCCAAAGATACGGGCGCAGAAAAGGCCGTCACGTTCTGGTTTGAACGTACGGTAGTTGATGGTTTCCGGCTTTTTAACTTCACCGAAAGACCATGAACGGATCATGTCTGGCGAAGCCAGAGCAATTTTGATCGCATCAAACTCTTCGGTTTTAGTCTGCGCTTTCAGAAACTTTAATAAATCTTTCACGGATTTGCTCCCGTCGGAGTTAGCACAATCCGCTGCCGGGTTTTACCCCGACAGCAGTGACCTGTTTGAGCGAGAATTACTCGTCTTCCAGTTCGATGTTGATACCCAGCGAACGAATCTCTTTCAACAATACGTTGAAGGATTCTGGCATGCCCGGCTCCATCTGATGGTTGCCGTCCACGATGTTTTTATACATCTTAGTACGACCGTTCACGTCATCAGACTTAACGGTGAGCATTTCCTGCAGGGTGTATGCTGCGCCGTATGCTTCCAGCGCCCACACTTCCATCTCCCCGAAACGCTGACCACCGAACTGTGCCTTACCACCCAGCGGCTGCTGAGTAACCAGGCTGTAAGAACCGGTGGAACGCGCGTGCATCTTGTCGTCGACCAGGTGGTTCAGTTTCAGCATGTACATGTAACCGACGGTTACCGGACGTTCGAACTGTTCACCAGTGCGGCCGTCGTACAGGCGGATCTGACCAGAAGTCGGCAGGTCGCCAAGTTTCAGCAGTTCTTTAATTTCTGCTTCTTTCGCACCGTCGAAGACCGGCGTTGCGATTGGCATACCTTTGCGCAGGTTTTCAGCCAGACGCATAACTTCTTCATCGCTGAAGGTACTCAGGTCAACTTTCTGACGAACGTCAGCGCCCAGATCGTACGCACGCTGGATGAATTCGCGCAGTTTCGCGACTTCTTGCTGCTGTTTCAGCATGGCGTTGATCTTGTCGCCGATACCTTTCGCAGCCATACCCAGGTGGGTTTCGAGGATCTGACCGATGTTCATACGAGACGGTACGCCCAGCGGGTTCAGTACGATGTCAACCGGCGTACCGTTTTCATCGTAAGGCATATCTTCGATCGGGTTGATCTTAGAAATTACACCCTTGTTACCGTGACGACCTGCCATCTTGTCACCAGGCTGGATACGACGTTTAACCGCCAGATATACCTTAACAATCTTCAGCACACCCGGTGCCAGATCGTCGCCTTGAGTGATTTTGCGGCGTTTCGCTTCGAGTTTCTTCTCGAACTCGTGTTTCAGTTCGTCATACTGCTCAGCCAGCTGTTCCAGCTGATTTTGTTTCTCTTCGTCGGTCAGGCCCAGCTCCAGCCAGCGATCGCGCGGCAGTTTGTCGAGCTTCTCAGCTTCAACGCCACCGGCTACCAGCACAGCACGGATACGGCTGAACAGACCCGCTTCGAGGATCTGCAGTTCTTCAGACAGGTCTTTCTTAGCCTGTTTGAGCTGCATTTCTTCGATTTCCAGCGCACGTTTGTCTTTTTCTACGCCATCGCGAGTAAAGACCTGAACGTCGATAACCGTACCGGATACACCGTTTGGTACGCGCAGAGAAGAGTCTTTAACGTCAGACGCTTTCTCACCGAAGATCGCACGCAGCAGTTTTTCTTCTGGGGTCAGCTGGGTTTCACCTTTCGGCGTTACCTTACCAACCAGAATGTCACCACCGGTTACTTCCGCACCAATGTAAACGATACCGGATTCATCCAGTTTAGAGAGCGCAGCTTCACCCACGTTCGGGATGTCGGCGGTGATCTCTTCTGGCCCCAGCTTGGTGTCACGGGACACACACGCCAGTTCCTGAATGTGGATGGTGGTGAAACGGTCTTCCTGAACAACACGCTCGGATACGAGGATGGAGTCTTCGAAGTTGTAACCATTCCACGGCATGAACGCTACGCGCATGTTCTGACCGAGCGCCAGTTCACCGAGGTCGGTGGACGGACCGTCTGCCAGCACGTCGCCACGTTCTACCGGTTCACCCAGAGACACACACGGCATCTGGTTGATACAGGTGTTCTGGTTAGAACGGGTGTATTTGGTCAGGTTGTAGATGTCGATACCAGCTTCGCCCGGATACATCTCGTCTTCGTTAACTTTGATAACGATACGGGAAGCATCCACGTACTGAACAACACCACCACGTTTAGCAACCGCAGTTACACCGGAGTCAACGGCAACAGCACGTTCCATACCCGTACCAACCAGCGGCTTATCAGCGCGCAGAGTCGGAACGGCCTGACGTTGCATGTTCGCACCCATCAATGCACGGTTGGCGTCATCGTGTTCAAGGAACGGGATCAGGGACGCACCGACGGATACCACCTGCTGGGTGGATACGTCCATGTAGTCAACCTGGTCACGGCTGAACAAGCTGGATTCGCCTTTGCTACGGCAGGTTACCAGGTCTTCTACGAAGTGGCCTTCTTCATCCAGGTTGGAGTTCGCCTGGGCGATAACGTAGTTGCCTTCTTCGATAGCAGACAGGTAGTGAATTTCGTCAGTTACAACACCGTCGGTCACTTTACGATACGGAGTCTCAAGGAAGCCGTATTCGTTAGTCTGTGCGTACACGGACAGGGAGTTAATCAGACCGATGTTCGGACCTTCAGGGGTTTCGATTGGACATACGCGACCGTAGTGAGTCGGGTGTACGTCTCGAACTTCGAAGCCTGCACGTTCACGGGTCAGACCGCCTGGGCCGAGTGCGGAGATACGACGTTTGTGCGTAATCTCAGACAGCGGGTTGTTCTGGTCCATAAACTGTGAAAGCTGGCTGGAGCCGAAGAACTCTTTCACCGCTGCGGAAATCGGCTTGGCGTTGATCATATCCTGAGGCATCAGGGTATCCAGATCGCCCAGAGACAGACGCTCTTTCACCGCACGCTCTACACGAACCAGGCCAACGCGGAACTGGTTTTCCGCCATTTCGCCAACGGAACGGATACGACGGTTGCCGAGGTGGTCGATATCATCGACTTCGCCTTTACCGTTACGGATATCAATGAGCTTTTTCATAACATCAATGATGTCGTCTTTGCTCAGGATACCGGAACCTTCGATTTCTTCGCGCAGCAGAGAACGGTTGAACTTCATACGACCAACCGCAGACAGATCATAGCGGTCTTCAGAGAAGAACAGGTTCTCGAACAGGCTTTCAGCAGCTTCACGAGTCGGCGGCTCGCCAGGGCGCATCATACGGTAGATTTCTACCAGTGCGCTCAGACGGTCGTTAGTTGGGTCGACACGTAAGGTTTCAGAAATATACGGGCCGTGATCCAGATCGTTGGTGAACAGCGTTTCGATACGCTTGTGACCAGACTGGCTCAGTTTAGCCAGCAGATCCAGGCTCAGTTCCATGTTCGCTGCGCAGATCAGCTCGCCGGTAGACTCATCAATATAGTCTTTAGCAACCACTTTACCCGCGATGTACTCAACCGGGACTTCGATCAGTTTGACGTCGTCTTTTTCCAGTTGGCGAATGTGGCGCGCAGTAATACGGCGGCCTTTTTCTACGTACACTTTACCGTTAGCTTCAATGTCAAAAGATGCGGTTTCACCACGCAGGCGTTCCGGCACCAGTTCCATCTGCAGCTTGTTATCACGGATTTCGAAAATAACTTTTTCGAAGAACAGGTCGAGAATCTGTTCAGTGGTGTAGTTCAGGGCACGCAGAATGATGGTCGCAGGCAGTTTACGGCGACGGTCGATACGTACGAACAGGTTGTCCTTCGGATCGAATTCGAAGTCCAGCCAGGAACCACGGTAAGGAATGATACGCGCGTTATACAGCACTTTACCCGAAGAGTGGGTTTTACCTTTGTCGGAGTCAAAGAAGACGCCCGGACTACGGTGCAGCTGGGAAACGATAACACGCTCAGTACCGTTGATAACAAAGGTACCGTTGTCCGTCATGAGCGGAATTTCGCCCATGTAGACTTCTTGTTCTTTAATGTCTTTTACGGTGCCTTCCGGCGCTTCGCGCTCATAGATCACCAGACGCAGTTTAACGCGCAGCGGTGCGGAATAGGTCACGCCACGGATTTGACATTCCTGGACGTCAAACACCGGTTCGCCAAGGCGGTAGCTGACGTATTGCAGCTCGGAATTACCGCTGTAGCTCTGAATCGGGAATACGGAACGGAAAGCAGCTTCCAGACCATACTGCCCTTCAGGATCTTGCTCGATAAATTTCTGAAACGAGTCAAGCTGGATAGAAAGGAGATAAGGTACATCCAGAACTTGTGGACGTTTACCAAAATCCTTACGAATACGTTTTTTCTCGGTATAGGAGTAAACCATAGGGTTCCTCAGCTCGCTGACAAGTCGACCCATCTGTCCATTGAGCGGACAGTTTGTGCAACACTATTTTGTTGACCGGAAAATGGAACACTTTCCGCAATGCCTGTTGCTATCACGCTTAAACCATTTCATTGCGATTTACACAGAACACGCGTTCTGTCGCAGTATATTAAGTCGTCGATAGAAACAAGCATTGAAAGGCACAGCAGTAGTCAAACAGTGTGAAACGCTACTGGCGCCTTACAGCGCAAAAAGGCTGGTGACCAAAAAGTCACCAGCCATCAGCCTGATTTCTCAGGCTGCAACCGGAAGGGTTGGCTTATTTAACTTCAACTTCAGCGCCAGCTTCTTCCAGGGATTTTTTCAGTGCTTCTGCGTCGTCTTTGCTCACGCCTTCTTTCAGCGCAGCCGGAGCAGATTCTACCAGGTCTTTAGCTTCTTTCAGACCCAGGCCAGTTGCGCCACGTACTGCTTTGATAACAGCAACTTTGTTAGCGCCAGCAGCTTTCAGAATTACGTCGAATTCAGTTTTTTCTTCAGCAGCTTCAACCGGGCCAGCAGCTACAGCTACAGCAGCAGCAGCGGAAACACCGAATTTTTCTTCCATTGCAGAGATCAGTTCTACAACGTCCATTACAGACATAGCTGCAACTGCTTCAATGATTTGATCTTTAGTGATAGACATTTAAATTGTTCCTGAATATCAGAATAAGTTTATACGTAAGCGAATGCTTTAAACAGATAACTGCAATTAAGCAGCTTCTTTCGCATCGCGTACAGCAGCCAGAGTACGAACCAGTTTGCCAGCCGAAGCTTCTTTCATGGTTGCCATCAGGCGTGCAATTGCTTCTTCGTAGGTCGGCAGAGTTGCCAGGCGGTCGATCTGAGACGCCGGGATCAGCTCACCTTCAAAGGCAGCGGCTTTGACCTCAAATTTTGCATTCGCTTTCGCGAACTCTTTGAACAGACGAGCAGCAGCGCCCGGGTGTTCCATAGAGTATGCAATAAGGGTCGGACCAACAAACGCGTCTTTCAGGCACTCGAACGGAGTACCTTCAACAGCACGGCGCAGCAGGGTGTTACGAACAACACGCATGTATACGCCAGCTTCGCGACCTGCTTTACGCAGTTCAGTCATTTTATCTACAGTTACGCCACGGGAATCCGCAACTACTGCAGACAGCGCGCCTTTGGCTACTTCGCTGACTTCAGCAACAATCGCTTGTTTGTCTTGAAGATTTAAAGCCATTAGCTTTGCTCCTGGATGTTTGCCAGAGAAAATCTCTGGAACTCACTTCACTCCTCCAAACGGAGAGAGCGTCTTAATTACGGTGAGCAGAAACAAGCCAGAATATAAAAGAATAATCTTAGCGTTCTGTCACCGTCTACGCAGGGGATTAAGTTTCTTGCGAAACTCCTGCGGTCTTCGACGGAGGCCTGGATAGGCCAGGCTCCAACGAACAAATCTTTTCTATCCGTCGCTATTCAGCTTGTGGCGACGTTGGCTTTCTTCGTTCGCACCAGTCACATAGTTAGCTATGCTTCTGACGACTCACTCAGTTGCCGCCTTGCCACAACCCGAATATCTCGGATATACGTCTGCATTAAGCATTATACGTGGGGGTAAGATTGTAGACAAAATCACCGCCCACGTAAAGGCATTAGTTTACAGAAGCGCTCAGGCCAGCCTGGTCAACTGCAACACCTGCACCCATGGTGGTGGAGATGCTAACTTTCTTGATGTACACGCCTTTCGCCTGAGTCGGTTTTGCTTTTTTCAGCGCAACCAGCAGAGCTTCCAGGTTTTCTTTCAGTTTGTCAGCGTCAAAGTCCACTTTACCGATGGTGGTGTGGATGATGCCGTTTTTGTCGTTACGGTAACGAACCTGGCCAGCTTTAGCGTTCTTAACCGCTTCAGCAACGTTCGGCGTTACAGTACCCACTTTCGGGTTTGGCATCAGGCCGCGCGGACCCAGAACCTGGCCCAGCTGGCCAACAACGCGCATTGCATCCGGAGAAGCAATAACAACGTCAAAGTTCATTTCGCCTTTCTTGATCTGGTCAGCCAGATCTTCCATACCTACCAGTTCAGCACCTGCAGCTTTAGCAGCTTCAGCGTTTGCACCCTGGGTAAATACGGCTACGCGAACGGAACGGCCAGTACCGTGCGGCAGTACAGTTGCACCACGTACGTTCTGGTCAGATTTACGAGCGTCGATGCCGAGGTTAACAGCAACGTCCACGCTTTCTACGAATTTAGCAGTCGCCAGCTCTTTCAGCAGAGCGATAGCTTCGTTGATGTCGTATTGTTTGGTCGCATCAACTTTCTCGCGGATAACACGCATGCGCTTGGTCAGTTTAGCCATTTCTTAGTCCTCCACTACCAGGCCCATGGAACGTGCAGTACCTTCGATGGAGCGAGTCATCGCTTCAATGTCGGCACCAGTCATGTCGGCAGCTTTGGTCTGCGCGATTTCCTGCAGCTGAGCGCGGGAAATTTTACCCACTTTGTCTTTGTTCGGCTTACCGGAACCAGACTTGATACCAGCCGCTTTTTTCAGCAGAACTGCTGCCGGCGGAGTCTTGGTAACGAAAGTGAAAGAACGGTCAGCGTAAACGGTGATTACTACCGGAATCGGCAGACCTTTTTCGATGGAATCAGTTTTTGCGTTGAACGCTTTGCAGAATTCCATGATGTTTACGCCCTGCTGACCCAGAGCCGGACCTACTGGCGGACTCGGGTTAGCCATACCAGCTGCAACCTGCAGCTTGACATAGGCTTGTACTTTCTTAGCCATTATAAATTCCTCAAGTTGGGTAATAACGCCTCTGAGAGGCTCCCCGTGATATAAAAAATCGTTTTACGGGCGAGGCCCATAAAAACAAAAGGCGCGAAATTGTATTCCAATCTCGCGCCTTGTGCAACGATTAAATCGCCGCTTTTTTGATCGCTGGGTTAGGCTTTTTCAACCTGGCTGAAGTCCAGCTCTACCGGGGTCGCACGACCGAAGATAGAAACAGAAACTTTCAGACGAGATTTCTCGTAATCCACCTCTTCAACAACACCGTTGAAGTCAGCGAACGGACCATCATTAACACGAACCATTTCACCCGGTTCAAACAGCGTTTTCGGACGCGGCTTATCACCAACCTGCTGCAGGCGGTTCATAATCGCATCAACTTCTTTATCGCTGATTGGCGCAGGACGATCGGAAGTACCGCCGATGAAGCCCATCACACGCGGTACGCTGCGCACCAGGTGCCAGCTCGCGTCGTTCATCACCATCTGAACGAGGACGTAGCCAGGGAAGAATTTGCGTTCGCTTTTGCGACGCTGACCGCCACGGATTTCAACCACTTCTTCGGTTGGAACCATGACTTCGCCAAACAACTCTTCCATGTTGTGTAATTTGATATGCTCACGCAGCGACGTTGCTACGCGGCCTTCAAAACCGGAAAACGCCTGAACGACGTACCAGCGCTTTTTAGGAGCTTCAGACATCTCAGAACCTCAGGCCAGTGATAAAGGATACCAGGCGAACCAGAATACCATCCAGTCCCCACAGGATCAGTGACATTACTGCGGTAACCGCAGCCACAATCAGCGTGGTGTGCAATGTTTCCTGGCGAGTCGGCCAAATGACCTTACGGACTTCGGTACGCGCTTCACGGGCAAAAGCAACGGTTGCTTTACCTTTTGTCGTTAACAGCGCGACACCACCCGCTGCAGCAATCAGAATTACTACGGCCAGCGCACGCAGCGGCAGCATAATGTCGCGATAAAGGTAGTTGCCGACAATCGCCACCAGGAGCAATGCCACCACAACGACCCACTTCATCGCTTCCAGGCCGCGCCCGCTTCCTTGAGCTTCGGTATTCGCACTCATAAACCAACCTGTCAGAAGTATTCTACAAACATTTTCACCCCGCGATCGCGAGGCAAACCAAATCGAAACGCGTATTAGCTTTTCGGATTATACGCCCTCAACAGAGCCTGTCTCAGCAATGATTATGACAAAGAAAATCACTGATGAGCCAGGTTCTGGTACGAAAGCGTGCAAAAAGGGCATCAAATGATGCCCTTTTATTGCGCATTGCGTCAAATGTTATCGGCAATTAGCTCAGAACTTTAGCAACAACGCCCGCGCCAACGGTACGACCGCCTTCACGGATTGCGAAACGCAGACCGTCGTCCATCGCGATCGGGTGGATCAGGGTAACA
>NZ_LFHY01000022.1:0-50415 GCF_001660175.1 Escherichia sp. B1147 | reverse complement strand
CCCACGTCCGTAAGGACACTAACACCTGAAGCTAGCGCGTCTACCAATTCCGCCACCTTCGCATACCATCAATTCTTAAAAAAGAATTGCTACCACGGAGGCGCATTCTAGTGGTTTTCAGCTTTTCGTCAATAGTTAATTATCGCCTGATGTGTAATTGCTGGAAAAATGGCCATCAGGAGGCGAACGTGCAGGTTTTGTCGGTCGGATAAGGCGTTCACGCCGCATCCGGTATGGCATGCGGGTGCAGATGCCAGATGCGACGCTGGCGCGTCTTATCTGGCCTACAAGGGCTAACGTACAGGTTTTGTCGGTCGGATAAGGCGTTCACGCCGCATCCGGTATGGCATGCGGGTGCAGATGCCAGATGCGACGCTGGCGCGTCTTATCTGGCCTACAAAGGGCTAACGTACAGGTTTTGCAGGTCGGATAAGGCGTTCACGCCGCATCCGACATGGCATGCGGCGAGATACTTAACCTTTCTTCGCCTGGCGGGTCATAATGGCGCGATACACCTTGAAGCGCCCGGTTTGCGCGATCACTTCGTGGAAGCCAAATGTCTCATCCAGCACGTTCGGATAAGGCAGGAAGGCGTTCGCCACAATCCGCAACTCACCGCCGCTGTTAAGATGACGCACTGCGCCACGGATCAGCGTTTGTGCGGCATCAAGGCTGGTTTGCATCCCATCGTGGAACGGCGGATTGGAGATGATCATATCAAAGCGACCTTTCACCTCGGAAAAGACGTTGCTGGCAAAGACTTCACCTTCAATGCCGTTGGCCGCAAGTGTCGCACGGCTGGCTTCTACCGCTGGCGCAGAGACATCGCACAACGTGAGACGAATTTTCGGTGAATGGCGCGCAAAGGCAACCGAAAGCACACCCGCGCCGCAGCCGACATCCAGCACTTTACCTTTCGTGTGCGGAGTTAACGTCGAAAGCAGCAACTGGCTGCCGACATCCAGACCGTCGCGGCTAAACACGCCCGGCAGTGTTTTGACCGTCAGGCCATCAACACTGTATTCGCCCCAGAATTTATCGGCATCAAACACCGGCTGCTTTTCCAGACGACCAAAATAGAGACCACAGCGACGGGCGCTGTCTACCTTATTTAACGGTGCATAGTCTGCCAGCATCTGCTCGGCGCTTCTCACGCCGCTGCGGTTCTCGCCAACGACAAAAACATCCGTCCCCACTGGCAGCAGAGAAAGTAAATTCATCAACTGGAACTGGGCTTCCGGTTTGTTCTTCGGCCAGTAGTAAATCAACGTATCACAATCTGCGACGTCATCCGCCGTTGCCACCAGGCTAAAACGGGCGTTATCTCCCATCTGGCGACTTAACACCTGCCAGTGGTGGAATTGCTGGGTATGAGCACGGCTGGCCGCGGTATCTAAACGCGCGGGCAGGTCATCCTGTAAGTCTCCGGCAAACAGAATACGGCTTTTTTCGAAATCATCACTGTGGCGCAGCAAGACTTCACTTGCCGGGGTAAATGCAGACATGGAATGCTCCTCAATTGATACTGGCGGCGATTATAGTCATTTGTTGGCGCGGTTTCGACGAATTTGCTATATTTGCGCCCCTGATAACAGGAGCGATTCGCTATGACATCCCGACGAGACTGGCAATTACAGCAACTGGGCATTACCCAGTGGTCGCTGCGTCGCCCTGGCGCGTTGCAGGGAGAGATTGCCATCGCGATCCCGGCACACGTCCGTCTGGTGATGGTGGCAAACGATCTTCCCGCCCTGACCGATCCACTGGTGAGCGACGTTCTGCGCGCATTGACCGTCAGCCCCGATCAGGTGCTGCAACTGACGCCTGATAGGATCGCGATGCTGCCGCAAGGCAGTCGCTGCAACAGCTGGCGGTTGGGTACTGACGAACCGCTGTCACTGGAAGGCGCTCAGGTGGCATCACCGGCGCTCACCGAATTACGGGCTAACCCAACGGCACGCGCCGCGTTATGGCAACAAATTTGCACATATGAACACGATTTCTTCCCTCGAAGCGACTGATTTACCTGCGGCTTTCCACATTGAACAACGCGCCCACGCCTTTCCGTGGAGTGAAAAAACGTTTGCCAGCAATCAGGGCGAGCGTTATCTCAACTTTCAGTTAACGCAAAACGGCAAAATGGCGGCGTTTGCAATTACGCAAGTGGTGCTGGATGAAGCTACATTGTTCAATATTGCGGTCGATCCTGACTATCAGCGTCAGGGACTGGGAAGGGCGCTGCTGGAACATCTGATCGATGAACTGGAAAAACGCGGTGTGGCGACGCTATGGCTGGAAGTCCGTGCTTCAAACGCTGCCGCCATTGCTTTGTACGAAAGTTTAGGCTTTAACGAGGCGACGATTCGCCGCAATTACTACCCCACCACGGACGGTCGCGAAGACGCCATCATCATGGCGTTGCCAATCAGTATGTAAGACAAGGTGGAATAATGAAGTGGGACTGGATTTTCTTTGATGCCGATGAAACGCTGTTTACCTTTGACTCATTCACCGGCCTGCAGCGGATGTTTCTTGACTACAGCGTCACCTTTACCGCTGAAGATTTTCAGGACTATCAGGCCGTTAACAAGCCACTGTGGGTGGATTATCAAAACGGCGCGATCACTTCATTACAGCTTCAGCACGGGCGTTTTGAAAGCTGGGCCGAACGGCTGAACGTCGAGCCAGGTAAACTCAACGATGCCTTCATTAATGCGATGGCGGAAATCTGTACGCCGCTGCCGGGTGCGGTTTCCCTGCTTAACGCCATTCGTGGCAACGCCAAAATCGGCATCATCACCAACGGCTTTAGCGCCTTGCAGCAGGTGCGTCTGGAACGCACAGGTTTACGTGATTATTTCGATTTGCTGGTGGTTTCCGAAGAAGTTGGCGTTGCCAAACCGAATAAGAAAATTTTCGATTATGCGCTGGAACAGGCGGGCAATCCTGACCGTTCACGCGTGCTGATGGTTGGTGACACCGCCGAGTCCGATATTCTCGGTGGCATCAACGCCGGGCTTGCGACTTGTTGGCTGAATGCGCACAATCGCGAGCAACCAGAAGGCATCGCACCTACCTGGACCGTCTCTTCGTTGCACGAACTGGAGCAACTCCTGTGTAAACACTGATTGCCTCCCCCCCATTGATGGGTAAAATAGCCGCAATTTTTCGTTTTCAACAAGCGCGGCGCGATGCCGCTTACTCAAGAAGAAAGAATTATGACGTTGTCTCCTTATTTGCAAGAGGTGGCGAAGCGCCGCACCTTTGCTATTATTTCTCACCCGGACGCCGGTAAAACCACCATCACCGAGAAGGTGCTGCTGTTCGGACAGGCTATCCAGACCGCCGGTACAGTAAAAGGCCGTGGCTCTAACCAACACGCCAAGTCGGACTGGATGGAGATGGAAAAGCAGCGTGGGATCTCCATTACCACGTCAGTGATGCAGTTTCCGTATCACGAGTGCCTGGTTAACCTGCTCGACACCCCGGGGCACGAAGACTTCTCGGAAGATACCTACCGTACCCTGACCGCGGTGGACTGCTGCCTGATGGTCATCGACGCCGCAAAAGGTGTAGAAGACCGTACCCGCAAGCTGATGGAAGTTACCCGTCTGCGCGATACGCCGATCCTCACCTTCATGAACAAACTTGACCGTGATATCCGCGACCCGATGGAACTGCTCGATGAAGTTGAAAACGAGCTGAAAATCGGTTGTGCGCCGATCACCTGGCCGATTGGCTGCGGCAAGCTGTTTAAAGGCGTTTACCATCTTTATAAAGATGAAACCTATCTCTATCAGAGCGGGCAAGGCCACACCATTCAGGAAGTACGCATTGTTAAAGGGCTGAATAACCCGGATCTCGACGCTGCTGTTGGTGAAGATCTGGCGCAGCAACTGCGTGACGAACTGGAACTGGTGAAAGGCGCGTCTAACGAGTTCGACAAAGAGCTGTTCCTTGCGGGCGAAATCACTCCGGTGTTCTTTGGTACTGCGCTGGGTAACTTCGGCGTCGATCATATGCTGGATGGCCTGGTGGAGTGGGCGCCTGCGCCGATGCCGCGTCAGACTGATACCCGTACCGTAGAAGCGAGCGAAGACAAATTTACCGGCTTCGTATTTAAAATTCAGGCCAACATGGACCCGAAACACCGTGACCGCGTGGCGTTTATGCGTGTGGTATCCGGTAAATATGAAAAAGGCATGAAGCTGCGCCAGGTGCGTACCGCGAAAGATGTGGTGATCTCCGACGCGCTGACCTTTATGGCGGGCGACCGTTCTCATGTGGAAGAAGCGTATCCGGGCGATATCCTCGGTCTGCACAACCACGGCACCATTCAGATTGGCGACACCTTTACCCAGGGCGAGATGATGAAGTTCACCGGTATTCCGAACTTCGCGCCGGAACTGTTCCGTCGTATCCGCCTGAAAGATCCGCTGAAGCAAAAACAGTTGCTCAAAGGGCTGGTACAGCTTTCCGAAGAGGGCGCGGTGCAGGTGTTCCGTCCGATTTCCAACAACGACCTGATCGTCGGCGCGGTTGGTGTGCTGCAGTTCGATGTGGTGGTATCGCGCCTGAAGAGCGAATACAACGTCGAAGCGGTGTATGAGTCGGTCAACGTCGCTACTGCCCGCTGGGTAGAATGTGCGGATGCGAAGAAATTCGAAGAGTTCAAGCGTAAGAACGAAAGCCAACTGGCGCTGGATGGCGGCGACAACCTCGCTTACATTGCCACTAGCATGGTTAACCTGCGCCTGGCGCAGGAACGTTATCCGGACGTTCAGTTCCACCAGACCCGCGAACATTAATTCTTGCCTCCAGGGCGCGGCAACCGCCGCGCCCTGTCAATTTCCCTTCCTTATTAGCCGCTTGCGGAATGTTCTTAAAACATTCGCTTTTGCTTATGTTTGCTTGTTTTTTAGGCGATGTGGCGAGCGGTTTCAAAATTGTGATCTATATTTAACAAAGTGATGACATTTATGACGGCTTTAAATACCGATCAATGCGTAGATATCAGTATTTAAAACCGTTACCTGTCATCCGATTGATATTAATAACTGATTCAGAGGCTGTAATGGTCGTTATTCATCACTCATCGCTTTTGTGATGACGGCCATTGACTTCTGTAGAGGGTGAAGACTCTCCCTATTCAGCAATGCAACCTCGTGTTGCCTGGCTCAAATTACGAGCAAACATACAGGAATAAATCGATGACTATGACAAGACTGAAGATTTCGAAAACTCTGCTGGCTGTAATGTTGACTTCTGCTGTAGCGACAGGTTCTGCCTACGCGGAAAACAACGCACAAACTACCAATGAAAGCGCAGGGCAAAAAGTCGATAGCTCTATGAATAAAGTCGGTAATTTCATGGATGACAGCGCTATCACCGCGAAAGTGAAGGCGGCCCTGGTGGATCATGACAATATCAAGAGCACCGATATTTCTGTCAAAACCGATCAAAAAGTCGTGACCCTGAGCGGTTTCGTTGAAAGCCAGGCCCAGGCCGAAGAGGCAGTGAAAGTGGCGAAAGGTGTTGAAGGCGTGACCTCCGTCAGCGACAAATTGCACGTTCGCGACGCTAAAGAAGGCTCTGTGAAGGGCTATGCGGGTGATACCGCCACCACCAGTGAAATCAAAGCCAAACTGCTGGCGGACGACATCGTCCCTTCCCGTCATGTGAAAGTTGAAACCACCGACGGCGTGGTTCAGCTCTCCGGAACCGTAGATTCTCAGGCACAGAGCGACCGTGCTGAAAGTATCGCCAAAGCGGTAGATGGTGTGAAAAGCGTTAAAAATGATCTGAAAACTAAGTAATTCGTCGTAATTCGTCCTCCCGAACTTTGTCGGGAGGCGCGATGTGCACCACACTAAAAATATCGCATTGAGTGATTTTCACGCTCATATCAAGCGGTGACATTAACTATGGTAAAGGAGACGCTTATGTTTCGTTGGGGCATCATATTTCTGGTTATCGCGTTAATCGCCGCCGCACTTGGGTTTGGTGGTCTGGCCGGTACAGCTGCGGGCGCAGCAAAAATTGTCTTTGTCGTCGGGATTATTCTGTTCCTGGTGAGTTTGTTTATGGGCCGAAAACGACCCTAGATTTCAAACCATTAAGAAAATTTTATACAAAGCCAGTCCAGCGGACTGGCTTTTGCGGTTTTAGCGAATAATAAATTGCGTTACTTTGTCAGTCTTTCACAACAAAAACAGGAAGGCAGAGGTGGGGCAGCGAATACCTGTAACGCTTGGTAATATTGCGCCGTTGTCGCTAAGGCCGTTCCAGCCTGGACGAACTGCTCTGGTGTGCGAAGGCGGCGGGCAGCGTGGAATTTTCACAGCGGGCGTGCTGGATGAGTTTATGCGCGCGCAGTTTAACCCGTTCGATCTTTATCTTGGCACATCTGCCGGGGCGCAGAACCTTTCGGCGTATATTTGTAATCAGCCCGGTTACGCGCGCAAAGTCATCATGCGCTATACCACAAAACGCGAATTTTTCGATCCATTGCGCTTTGTCCGTGGAGGAAATCTTATCGATCTCGACTGGCTGGTGGAGGCGACCGCAAGCCAGATGCCGTTGCAGATGGATACTGCCGCGCGGCTGTTTGATAGCGGCAAGTCGTTTTATATGTGTGCCTGTCGTGAGGACGACTATGCGCCGAATTACTTTTTACCGACCAAACAAAACTGGCTGGATGTGATTCGCGCCTCCAGTGCGATACCTGGCTTTTATCGTAGTGGAGTGTCGCTGGAAGGCATTAACTACCTGGATGGCGGGATCAGTGATGCGATTCCGGTTAAAGAGGCGGCAAGGCAGGGGGCGAAAACACTGGTGGTGATCCGCACCGTACCGTCGCAAATGTACTATACGCCGCAGTGGTTTAAACGTATGGAACGCTGGCTGGGTGACAGTAGCCTGCAACCGCTGGTCAATCTGGTACAGCATCATGAAACCAGCTATCGTGACATCCAGCAATTTATTGAGAAACCACCGGGCAAGCTGCGGATATTCGAAATTTATCCGCCGAAACCGTTGCATAGTATCGCGCTCGGCAGTCGGATTCCGGCGCTGCGCGAAGACTATAAACTTGGGCGTTTATGTGGGCGTTATTTCCTCGCCACGGTTGGTAAGCTATTAACTGAAAAAGCGCCGCTTACCCGCCATCTGGTGCCAGTGGTGACACCGGAGTCGATCGTCATTCCGCCTGCGCCAGTCGCCAACGATACGCTGGTTACCGAAGTGCTCGACGCGCCGCAGGCGAATGACCCGACATTTAACAATGAGGATCTGGCTTGATTTGCCGTTTTATCGACACCCACTGCCATTTTGATTTTCCGCCTTTTAGTGGTGATGAAGAGGCCAGCCTGCAACGCGCGGCACAAGCGGGCGTAGGCAAGATCATTGTTCCGGCAACCGAGGCGGCAAATTTTGCCCGCGTGTTGGCGCTGGCGGAAAATTATCAGCCACTGTATGCCGCGTTAGGGTTGCATCCGGGGATGATGGGAATACACACCGATGCATCGCTGGATCAGTTACAGCAGGCGCTGGAAAGGCGTTCGCCGAAAGTGGTGGCGGTGGGGGAGATCGGTCTTGATCTCTTTGGCGAAGATCCACAGTTTGAGAGGCAGCAGTGGTTGCTCGACGAACAACTGAAGCTGGCGAAACGCTACGATCTGCCGGTGATCCTCCATTCACGGCGCACGCATGACAAGCTGGCGATGCATCTTAAGCGCCACGATTTGCCGCGCACTGGCGTTGTCCACGGTTTTTCTGGTAGCCAGCAACAGGCCGAACGGTTTGTGCAACTGGGCTACAAAATTGGCGTAGGCGGCACCATCACTTATCCGCGCGCCAGTAAAACCCGCGATGTGATAGCGAAGTTGCCGCTGGGGTCGTTGCTGCTGGAAACCGACGCGCCGGATATGCCGCTAAATGGTTTTCAGGGGCAACCTAATCGCCCGGAACAGGTCGCCCGTGTGTTTACCGTGCTTTGTGAGTTACGCCCGGAACCAGCGGATGAGATTGCCGACGTGTTGCTTAATAACACGTATGCAGTGTTTAGCGTGCTGTAGGCCGGATAAGGCGTTCACGCCGCATCCGGCAGTTGGCGCACAATGCCTGATGCGACGCTTGACGCGTCTTATCATGCCTACAGGTGTATGCCGATCCGTAGGCCGGATAAGGCGTTTACGCCGCATCCGGCAGTTGGCGCACAATGCCTGATGCGACGCTTGACGCGTCTTATCATGCCTACAGGTGTATGCCGATCCGTAGGCCGGATAAGGCGTTTACGCCGCATCCGGCAGTCGGTGCACAATGCCTGATGCGACGCTGACGCGTCTTATCATGCCTACAGGCCGGTGCCAAACAGCAGGCCGGATAAGGCGTTCATGCCGCATCCGGCAGTTGGCGCACAATGCCTGATGCGACGCTGACGCGTCTTATCATGCCTACAAGTGCCGCATCTGGCATGTCACAGATACAGCGCCGGGAATATTAACCGGCTCACCCCGCGCTCCCGTAGCGCGTTAGCCACCTGCTCAACATCTTCTGGTGTGGCACTCGCCCAGCTTTGCGCTTCGCCATACACGCCGTGGGCATGAAACGCGTTCAGGCGAACCGGAACATCACCAAGCTCCTTGATAAACGCTGCCAGCTCATCAATGTGTTGCAAATAATCCACCTGGCCGGGGATCACCAGCAAACGCAGTTCCGCCAGCTTGCCGCGCTCTGCAAGCAAACAGATGCTGCGCTTAATCTGTTGATTATCGCGTCCGGTTAATTGCTGATGACACGTGCTACCCCATGCTTTGAGATCGAGCATTGCGCCGTCGCACACCGGGAGTAATTTTTCCCAGCCGGTTTCGCTCAACATGCCGTTACTGTCCACCAGACAGGTGAGATGGCGCAGCTGCGGATCATGTTTGATGGCAGTAAACAGCGCCACCACAAACGGCAGCTGCGTCGTGGCTTCGCCACCGCTTACCGTTATCCCTTCAATAAACAGCACAGCTTTGCGGACATGACTAAGCACTTCGTCCACGCTCATGGATTGCGCCATCGGCGTGGCATGTTGCGGACACATCTTCAGGCAGGTATCACACTGCTCGCAGACAGCCGCGCTCCACGCCACTTTGCCGTCAACAACCTGCAACGCCTGATGCGGACACTGCGGAACGCATTCCCCGCAATCATTACAGCGCCCCATCGTCCACGGATTGTGGCAATTTTTGCAGCGCAGATTGCAGCCCTGTAAAAACAGAGCCAGACGACTGCCTGGCCCGTCAACGCAGGAGAAGGGGATAATCTTACTGACTAAAGCGCATCTGCTGTTCATGGCTTATAACGCGCGGTTGGCGTTCCAGAATACGAGTGTTGCGTGCAGCCTCTTCACCCAGCCACGTAGTGTTGGTACGTGAACCTTCGGCACGATATTTTTCTAAATCCGACAAACGCACCATATAACCGGTAACGCGAACCAGATCGTTACCGCTGACGTTGGCGGTAAATTCACGCATTCCGGCTTTAAAGGCACCGAGGCAAAGCTGTACCAGCGCCTGCGGATTGCGCTTGATGGTTTCGTCGAGCGTCAGGATGTCGCTGATTCCGGAGTAATAATAAGCATGATGCGGGGCGACAGTTTGCAGATGAGTGATTGGATCTGGCTCATCGCCATACGACAAGCGTGCGCCCGGCGTAGTGCCGATATCGGAACTGATCCCCGACTGTGCGTGTAACATCGCACGTTTTTGCCAGCCATATTTCACGGGCGTACTGGCGACAAACTCCGCCAGTTGTGCGCTGATGCGATAACCGACTTCATTCGCGGCGGCTTCTTTACCGTAGCGCGCGGCGATACCTTCTTTCTCGCACAGCAAGTTAACCGCTTCCGCCAGCCCGTACATGCCAAACATCGGCACAAAACGTTCAGGATCAATCAACCCTTCTTTCACCAGGAAGCTATTCTCAAAGAAGTGTGATTGTTGATAGAGGAATTCACACCGTGCATCGATGATGGCGATCTGCTGCTGGCAGTAGTGCGGTAGAGTGCGCGTAAAGAAGTCATCCAGCGACTCACTGCGCTCGGCAATGGCTTTCAGGTTAAGGCGTACCAACGTGCTACCACCGCCAGCCAGCGGCAGTGAGTTGTAACAGCTCACGATCCCGTAGCCCCCTTTTGTGAAAATTTTATCATGTACCGGGCCATTGGCGATGTGCGGTTTGCTACATTCACAAATGTTTTTTGCCACTTCCAGTAGCAGAGCATCAGGGGTAATTTCGGGATCGTAGATAAAGGTCAGGTTCGGCGAAACCTGCTTCAGCTCTGCATCTGCGCGTAATATCGCCCGAGTGACAGGGGAATCCGACGGGCCGATATTAGCATGCATAAAGGCGTCTGGCAGCGTTCTGTCGAGATAACGCCAGAAACGTTTTATTCGAATATCAATTTCGTCTTGTGTTAGAATTCTAACATACGGTTGCAACAACGCATCAAGTTGCCCCAGGTAGACCGGCATCGATGTTACCGAAGGGACATGATGATAAAGAATGGTTAGCAGAGAGAGTGCGTCATCAAGATCTTTGGCACCTTCCAACTCCAGCCATTCGGAACCGTTCGCCAGAAAACGGGCGTAATCGGGTAAGACATAGCGCGGTTTGTACGGCGCATGACCTTCAAACATATCGCAGATTACGCCTTCATCCAGCGCGCGGCGGGCTTCGGCAGACAGTTGTGGGTAAGGCAGATTGTTTTCTGCTTCCAGCGCCAGAAAATGGCGTTTCTGCTCCGGGGTAAGTACCGGACTGGTCACAATTTGCTGGCAACGTTGTTGCAGTGCGCTTTCATTAGACGTGGGCATCTTCTTTTCCTTTTATGCCGAAGGTGATGCGCCATTGTAAGAAGTTTCGTGATGTTCACTTTGATCCTGATGCGTTTGTCACCACCGGTGCATTCATTTGAAAGTGAATTATTTGAACCAGATCGCATTACCGTAATGCAAATTTGTAAGTAGATTTTCTTAATTGTGATGTATATCGAAGTGTGTTGCGGAGTCGATGTTAGAATACTAACAAACTCGCAAGGTGAATTTTATTGGCGACAAGCCAGGAGAATGAAATGACTGATCTGAAAGCAAGCAGCCTGCGTGCACTGAAATTGATGGACCTGACCACCCTGAATGACGACGACACTGACGAGAAAGTGATCGCCCTGTGTCATCAGGCAAAAACTCCGGTCGGCAATACCGCCGCTATCTGTATCTATCCTCGCTTTATCCCGATTGCTCGCAAAACGCTGAAAGAGCAGGGTACTCCGGAAATCCGTATTGCTACGGTAACCAACTTCCCTCACGGTAACGACGACATCGACATCGCGCTGGCCGAAACCCGTGCGGCAATCGCCTACGGTGCCGATGAAGTTGACGTAGTGTTCCCGTACCGTGCGCTGATGGCGGGTAACGAGCAGGTTGGTTTTGACCTGGTGAAAGCCTGTAAAGAGGCTTGCGCGGCAGCGAACGTTCTGCTGAAAGTGATCATCGAAACCGGCGAACTGAAAGATGAAGCGCTGATTCGCAAAGCGTCTGAAATCTCCATCAAAGCAGGGGCTGATTTCATCAAAACCTCTACCGGTAAAGTCGCGGTGAACGCGACGCCGGAAAGCGCGCGCATCATGATGGAAGTCATCCGTGATATGGGCGTAGAAAAAACCGTTGGTTTCAAACCAGCGGGCGGCGTACGTACTGCAGAAGATGCGCAGAAATATCTCGCGATTGCAGATGAACTGTTCGGTGCTGACTGGGCAGATGCGCGTCACTATCGCTTTGGTGCTTCCAGCCTGCTGGCAAGCCTGCTGAAAGCGCTGGGCCACGGCGACGGTAAGAGCGCCAGCAGCTACTAAATAAGATGCTTTGCGCCTGATGCGCTGCGCTTATCAGGCCTACGATACGTATCACCCGTAGGCCTGATAAGGCGTAGACGCATCCGGCAAAAGCCGCCTCATACTCTTTTCCACGGGAGGTTACCTTGTTTCTCGCACAAGAAATTATTCGTAAAAAACGCGATGGTCATGAGCTGAGTGATGAAGAAATTCGTTTCTTTATCAACGGCATTCGCGACAACACTATCTCAGAAGGGCAGATTGCCGCCCTCGCGATGACCATTTTCTTCCACGATATGACAATGCCGGAGCGTGTCTCGCTGACCATGGCGATGCGAGATTCAGGAACCGTTCTCGACTGGAAAAGCCTGCATCTGAATGGCCCGATTGTTGATAAACACTCCACCGGCGGCGTCGGCGATGTGACGTCGCTAATGTTAGGGCCGATGGTGGCTGCCTGCGGCGGTTATATTCCGATGATCTCCGGTCGCGGCCTCGGTCATACTGGCGGTACGCTCGACAAACTGGAATCCATCCCTGGCTTCGATATCTTCCCGGATGACAACCGTTTCCGCGAAATTATTAAAGATGTTGGCGTGGCGATTATCGGCCAGACCAGCTCACTGGCTCCGGCGGATAAACGTTTCTACGCGACCCGCGACATTACCGCGACAGTGGATTCCATCCCACTGATCACCGCCTCGATCCTGGCGAAAAAACTGGCGGAAGGTCTGGATGCGCTGGTGATGGACGTGAAAGTGGGTAGCGGCGCGTTTATGCCGACCTACGAACTCTCTGAAGCTCTTGCCGAAGCGATTGTTGGCGTGGCTAACGGCGCTGGCGTGCGCACCACTGCGCTGCTCACCGACATGAATCAGGTGCTGGCCTCCAGTGCCGGTAACGCGGTTGAAGTACGTGAAGCAGTGCAGTTCCTGACAGGTGAGTATCGTAACCCACGTCTGTTTGATGTCACGATGGCGCTGTGCGTGGAGATGCTTATCTCCGGTAAACTGGCGAAAGATGACGCCGAAGCGCGCGCGAAACTGCAGGCGGTGCTGGACAACGGCAAAGCGGCAGAAGTCTTTGGTCGTATGGTAGCGGCACAAAAAGGCCCGACCGACTTCGTTGAGAACTACGCGAAGTATCTGCCGACAGCTATGCTGACGAAAGCCGTCTATGCTGATACCGAAGGTTTTGTCAGTGAAATGGATACCCGTGCGTTGGGGATGGCAGTGGTGGCAATGGGCGGCGGTCGCCGTCAGGCATCTGACACCATCGATTACAGCGTCGGCTTCACTGATATGGCGCGTCTGGGCGACCAGGTTGACGGTCAGCGCCCGCTGGCGGTTATCCACGCGAAAGACGAAAACAGCTGGCAGGAAGCGGCGAAAGCGGTGAAAGCGGCAATTAAACTTGCCGATAAAGCGCCGGAAAGCACACCAACTGTCTATCGTCGTATCAGTGAATAACGGTATACTGATCTGATCATTTAAATTTGAAGCACTGAGTACGGAGAACATATGAAACGTGCATTTATTATGGTGCTGGACTCATTCGGCATCGGCGCTACAGAAGATGCAGAACGCTTTGGTGACGTCGGGGCTGACACCCTGGGTCATATCGCAGAAGCTTGCGCCAAAGGCGAAGCTGATAACGGTCGTAAAGGGCCGCTGAATCTGCCAAATCTGACCCGTCTTGGGCTGGCGAAAGCACATGAAGGTTCTACCGGTTTCATTCCAGCAGGAATGGACGGCAACGCTGAAGTTATCGGCGCGTACGCATGGGCGCACGAAATGTCATCCGGTAAAGATACCCCGTCTGGTCACTGGGAAATCGCCGGTGTACCGGTTCTGTTTGAGTGGGGATACTTCTCCGATCACGAAAACAGCTTCCCGCAAGAGCTGCTGGATAAACTGGTTGAACGCGCTAACCTGCCGGGTTACCTAGGTAACTGCCACTCTTCCGGTACGGTCATCCTGGATCAACTGGGCGAAGAGCACATGAAAACCGGCAAGCCGATTTTCTATACCTCCGCTGACTCCGTGTTCCAGATTGCCTGCCACGAAGAAACCTTTGGTCTGGATAAACTCTACGAACTGTGCGAAATCGCCCGTGAAGAGCTGACCAACGGCGGCTACAACATCGGTCGCGTTATCGCTCGTCCGTTTATCGGCGACAAAGCCGGTAACTTCCAGCGTACCGGCAATCGTCACGACCTGGCAGTTGAACCGCCAGCACCGACCGTGCTGCAAAAACTGGTTGATGAAAAACACGGCCAGGTGGTTTCTGTCGGTAAAATTGCAGACATCTACGCCAACTGCGGCATCACCAAAAAAGTGAAAGCGACTGGCCTGGACGCGCTGTTTGACGCCACCATTAAAGAGATGAAGGAAGCGGGTGATAACACCATCGTCTTCACCAACTTTGTTGACTTCGACTCCTCCTGGGGCCACCGTCGAGATGTTGCAGGTTATGCCGCGGGTCTGGAGCTTTTCGACCGCCGTCTGCCGGAACTGATGTCTCTGCTGCGCGATGACGATATCCTGATCCTCACCGCTGACCACGGTTGCGATCCAACCTGGACTGGTACTGACCACACGCGTGAACACATTCCGGTACTGGTGTATGGCCCGAAAGTGAAACCGGGTTCACTGGGTCACCGTGAAACCTTTGCGGATATCGGTCAGACGCTGGCAAAATATTTTGGTACTTCTGATATGGAATATGGCAAAGCCATGTTCTGATGGATTTGGGCGGAGCGTTGACTCCGCCTTTGTTATGTCACAAAAAGGATAAAACGATGGCTACCCCACACATTAATGCAGAAATGGGCGATTTCGCTGACGTAGTTTTGATGCCAGGCGACCCGCTGCGTGCGAAGTATATTGCTGAAACTTTCCTTGAAGATGCCCGTGAAGTGAACAACGTTCGCGGTATGCTGGGCTTCACCGGTACTTACAAAGGCCGCAAAATTTCTGTAATGGGCCACGGTATGGGTATCCCGTCCTGCTCCATTTACACCAAAGAACTGATCACCGATTTCGGCGTGAAGAAAATCATCCGCGTTGGTTCCTGTGGCGCTGTTCTGCCGCACGTAAAACTGCGTGACGTGGTGATTGGTATGGGTGCCTGCACCGATTCCAAAGTTAACCGTATCCGCTTCAAAGACCATGACTTCGCAGCTATCGCTGACTTCGACATGGTGCGTAACGCAGTAGACGCAGCTAAAGCGCTGGGCGTTGATGCGCGCGTTGGTAACCTGTTCTCCGCTGACCTGTTCTACTCTCCGGACGGCGAAATGTTCGACGTGATGGAAAAATACGGCATCCTCGGCGTGGAAATGGAAGCGGCTGGTATCTACGGTGTGGCAGCAGAATTTGGTGCGAAAGCACTGGCTATCTGCACCGTGTCTGACCACATCCGCACTCACGAGCAGACCACTGCCGAAGAGCGTCAGACCACCTTCAACGACATGATCAAAATCGCGCTGGAATCCGTTCTGCTGGGCGATAAAGAGTAATTGTGTTTCGCTGAAAGGCGATTGTCGTGTTAAGCCGGAACGGGAGACTGCTCCGGCTTTTTAGTATCTATTCATCAATAGCGACTGATTTATAGATTTACTATTATTTTTCATGTGGATAGAAAATAAAATCCATTCAAGTATCTATTCACGAATCTATTTATTTATGTTCAGCCGTCATCCAGTAAGGGCATATCAGCAACTCTGGTGGGCAACCATAAATTCCTGCCATTTTGCTTTTGATGTTTGAGTTAAGCCGTTCCGTCTTTTCGATCCGCTTCAGAGAATTAATCGAGATACCTAACATTTTACTTACTTCAGCAAGCGATAATTTATGCCTGATACGCACGGCGGCTAGCCAGGAAATACGCTGGCTGAACATTAAATTGATAATCTCCCGTTCCTGGTTTTCCAGATCGATCATATTCCCTTCCTTTGGTATTTTAATCAGCGAGCTACCGTACCGCCCCCGCTATCCACGCCGATAATTCCCGTAGCTCTTTTTCCTGTTCAGGGAAGTCAACCAACAGAGCTTCGCACTCTTGTTGCAGCATATCCGCGCGGTACAGACAGCCTTGCAGCCTCCCGGCGAGGGCTTCCAGTGGCGCGGGGTTAAGGCTGTCGGTAAACACCTGGGCGCGGGTGATATGGCCTTTTTCGACGTCGAAATGCAGTTCTACGCCGCCCCAGCTAAAGCGTTCATCCAGAAGATGCGAAAACGCCGGAGCCTGACCGAAGTTCCACTCCCAGCTACTCTGACGGGCAAAGGTTTCAGTGAAATTTGGCAAGTCTGGTGTTTTGTCCGGGGAGATGATTTCCGCTTCTACGCGCTCGCCATAATGGGCGAAAAAGGCTTCGGTTATGGTCTTGCAAACCTGCTCATGGGTAATTTCCGGTAGCAATTCGGTCAGATTGGTCACGCGGGAACGTACCGAAGTAATGCCTTTCGCTGCCAGTTTCTTTTTATCCGGATTGAGGTAGTTCGCCAGGCGGCTAAGGTCGGCATTTAGCAGCAAGGTGCCGTGGTGGAAACCGCGATCTTTGGTTTCGCGATAGGCCGAGCCAGAGACTTTGCGGTCGCCGTCAGCCGTTTTTACCACCAGATCGTTGCGCCCGGAAGCTTCTGCGGTAACGCCAAGTGCGTTCAGTGCATTAAGCACAATCGCCGTGGAGATGGTTTTATCGTACTCCGGCTTGCCAGCCATAAACGTAAAACAGGTATTGCCGAGATCGTGGAACACCGCGCCACCGCCGCTACTGCGCCGTGCCAGGCGGACGTTATCTTCTTCCATCCGCCGGGTATTACACTCTTTCCACGGGTTTTGCGCACGACCAATCACTACTGTGTCGGCATTGCGCCAGAGAAACAGAACGCGCTGCGTGGCGGGCATCTGGCGAAAAATACACTCCTCCACTGCCAGATTAAACCACGGATCGTAAGAGTCAGAGATGAGCAGGCGTAATGTGGACATAACAATTTCCTTTCTTGTAGTAATGGGTCACTCTTTTTTCTCGCTTTCTTCCTCTTCCGGCACTGGTTTGCTGGCAGTTAACAGGAAGGGTGATTGCTGCCAGCGGGTACGTTTACCCTGTAGCAGCGTGCGGGTCAGCACCACGCCGATTGCCAGCGAGAGCAGTAGCATCAGGCGTAAAATGTTGGTGGTGTTATCCACTTGTTTGGCTTCGGTGGCGAGCGTATGGGTATCGAGCGTCAAGCGCAGATAACCAAGTGGTCCATTTTTCCCCTTAATCGGCTCGACAATCTGCTGGTTAAAATAGCCACCTGCTTTTTTACCGTCGAGCGCCAGTCGGTCGCGCACCTCGACGCTTTCGCCTGCGCGGGCGATAAGATCGCCTTGTTCGTCATACACACCCGCGTCGAGAATGCGACTTTCGTCCGTCAACTGGTCGAGGATCGCCTGAATGCGTTTTTCATCAGGTGAGTTGGTACGCATCAGCGGCGCAACGTTCAGGGTTACCTGATGCGCCAGGGTACGGGCCAGTTCTTCCAGCTGTGGATTACGCTGTCGCTGGTGGTTTTGACTAAACCATGATGCTCCCTGCATTAGAGCGACCAACAAAGCGAGACAGAACAGGACAATCACTGCCCGATGCAGCCGGAATTTTAGTTTTGTGCGAGCCATATTCCACCCGTCGAAAATTTGAGACTTAATGTTGCCAGAAGCAATGGATACAAGGTAGCCTCATGCGTTATTTTCCCTGCTTCGAACGATTTTACAGGAGCCTTAATGCCTAACATTACCTGGTGCGACCTGCCTGAAGATGTCTCTTTATGGCCTGGTCTGCCTCTTTCTTTAAGTGGTGATGAAGTGATGCCACTGGATTACCACGCAGGTCGTAGCGGCTGGCTGCTGTATGGTCGTGGGCTGGATAAACAACGTCTGACCCAGTACCAAAGCAAACTGGGCGCGGCAATGGTGATTGTTGCCGCCTGGTGCGTGGAAGATTATCAGGTGATTCGTCTGGCTGGTTCGCTCACCGCGCGGGCAACGCGCCTGGCGCATGAAGCACAACTGGATGTCGCGCCGCTGGGGAAAATACCGCACCTGCGTACACCAGGGCTGCTGGTGATGGACATGGACTCCACCGCCATCCAGATTGAATGTATTGATGAAATTGCCAAACTGGCCGGAACGGGCGAGATGGTGGCGGAAGTGACCGAACGGGCAATGCGCGGGGAGCTTGATTTCACTGCCAGCCTGCGTAGCCGCGTGGCGACGCTGAAAGGCGCTGACGCGAACATTTTGCTACAGGTGCGTGAAAATCTCCCGCTGATGCCGGGCTTGACGCAACTAGTGCTGAAGCTGGAAACGTTGGGCTGGAAAGTGGCGATTGCCTCCGGCGGCTTTACCTTCTTTGCCGAATACCTGCGTGACAAGCTGCGATTAACCGCCGTGGTAGCCAATGAACTGGAGATTATGGACGGTAAATTTACTGGCAATGTGATGGGCGACATTGTAGACGCGCAGTACAAAGCTAACACCCTGCTCCGGCTGGCGCAGGAGTATGATATCCCGCTGGCGCAAACCGTGGCGATTGGCGATGGCGCCAATGACCTGCCGATGATCAAAGCTGCGGGGCTGGGGATTGCCTACCATGCCAAGCCCAAAGTGAATGAAAAGACGGATGTCACCATCCGTCACGCTGACCTTATGGGGGTATTCTGCATCCTCTCCGGCAGCCTGAATCAGAAGTAATTGCGCGCCCGCCATCCTGCGGGCGGCACAGCATTAACGAGGTACACCGTGGCAAAAGCTCCAAAACGCGCCTTTGTTTGTAATGAATGCGGGGCCGATTATCCGCGCTGGCAGGGGCAGTGCAGCGCCTGTCATGCCTGGAACACCATCACCGAGGTGCGTCTTGCTGCGTCGCCAACGGTGGCGCGTAACGAGCGTCTCAGTGGCTATGCCGGTAGCGCGGGAGTGGCGAAAGTCCAGAAACTCTCCGATATCAGCCTTGAAGAACTGCCGCGTTTTTCCACTGGATTTAAAGAGTTCGACCGCGTATTAGGCGGCGGGGTGGTACCAGGAAGCGCCATTCTGATTGGCGGTAACCCAGGTGCGGGTAAATCCACGCTGCTACTGCAAACGTTGTGCAAACTGGCGCAGCAGATGAAAACGCTGTATGTCACCGGCGAAGAGTCGCTACAACAGGTGGCGATGCGTGCTCATCGCCTTGGCCTGCCGACTGACAATCTAAATATGCTGTCGGAAACCAGCATCGAACAGATCTGCCTGATTGCCGAAGAAGAGCAACCGAAGCTGATGGTAATCGACTCCATCCAGGTGATGCATATGGCGGATGTTCAGTCATCGCCTGGCAGCGTGGCGCAGGTGCGTGAAACGGCGGCTTATCTGACGCGCTTTGCCAAGACGCGCGGCGTGGCGATTGTCATGGTGGGTCATGTAACTAAAGATGGTTCACTGGCTGGCCCTAAAGTGCTGGAACACTGTATCGACTGTTCGGTGCTTTTGGACGGCGATGCCGACTCCCGTTTTCGCACCTTGCGCAGCCATAAAAACCGCTTTGGCGCGGTGAATGAACTGGGCGTATTTGCGATGACCGAACAGGGGCTGCGTGAAGTCAGCAACCCTTCGGCGATCTTCTTAAGTCGCGGCGACGAAGTGACTTCCGGTAGTTCAGTGATGGTGGTATGGGAAGGAACGCGCCCACTGCTGGTGGAGATTCAGGCGCTGGTCGATCACTCGATGATGGCAAATCCACGCCGCGTGGCCGTCGGGCTGGAACAAAACCGTCTGGCAATCCTGCTGGCAGTGCTGCACCGTCACGGCGGTCTGCAAATGGCCGATCAGGATGTGTTTGTGAACGTGGTCGGCGGCGTTAAGGTGACCGAAACCAGCGCCGATTTAGCGTTACTACTGGCGATGGTTTCCAGCCTGCGCGACAGACCGCTGCCACAGGATCTGGTGGTGTTTGGTGAAGTCGGGCTGGCAGGGGAGATCCGCCCGGTGCCCAGTGGTCAGGAACGAATCTCAGAAGCGGCGAAACACGGTTTCCGGCGGGCAATTGTTCCGGCGGCTAACGTACCGAAAAAAGTGCCGGAAGGGATGCAGATTTTTGGCGTTAAAAAACTCTCCGACGCACTTAGCGTGTTCGACGACTTATAATGAGAGATACGGAGGGAGATATGTCGTCATTTGATTACCTGAAAACTGCCATCAAGCAACAGGGCTGCACGTTACAGCAGGTGGCTGATGCCAGCGGTATGACCAAAGGGTATTTAAGCCAGTTACTGAATGCCAAAATTAAAAGCCCCAGCGCGCAAAAGCTGGAGGCATTGCACCGTTTTTTGGGGCTTGAGTTTCCCCGGCAAAAGAAAACCATCGGTGTCGTATTCGGTAAGTTTTACCCGCTGCATACCGGACATATCTACCTTATCCAGCGCGCCTGTAGCCAGGTTGACGAACTGCATATCATTATGGGTTTTGATGATACCCGTGACCGCGCGTTGTTCGAAGACAGCGCCATGTCGCAGCAGCCAACGGTGCCGGATCGTCTGCGCTGGTTATTGCAAACCTTTAAATATCAGAAAAATATTCGCATTCATGCCTTTAACGAAGAGGGCATGGAGCCGTATCCGCACGGCTGGGATGTGTGGAGCAACGGCATCAAAAAGTTTATGGCCGAAAAAGGCATTCAGCCGGATCTGATCTACACCTCGGAGGAAGCCGACGCGCCGCAGTATATGGAACATCTGGGGATCGAAACGGTGCTTGTCGATCCGAAACGCACTTTTATGAGTATTAGCGGCGCGCAGATCCGCGAAAATCCGTTCCGCTACTGGGAATATATTCCTACCGAAGTGAAGCCGTTCTTTGTGCGTACCGTGGCGATCCTCGGTGGTGAATCTAGCGGTAAATCCACCCTGGTAAACAAACTCGCCAATATCTTCAACACCACCAGTGCGTGGGAGTTTGGTCGCGATTATGTCTTTTCGCATCTCGGCGGCGATGAGATTGCGTTACAGTATTCCGACTACGATAAAATTGCGCTGGGACACGCGCAATATATTGATTTTGCGGTGAAATATGCCAATAAAGTGGCGTTTATCGACACCGATTTCGTGACAACTCAGGCGTTCTGTAAAAAGTACGAAGGGCGTGAGCATCCTTTTGTGCAGGCATTGATCGATGAATATCGCTTTGATCTGGTGATCCTGCTGGAAAACAATACCCCGTGGGTGGCGGATGGTCTACGCAGCCTCGGCAGCTCGGTGGATCGCAAAGAGTTTCAGAACCTGCTGATAGAGATGCTGGAACAGAACAATATCGAATTCGTGCGGGTTGAAGAGGGCGATTACGACAGCCGTTTCCTGCGCTGCGTAGAGCTGGTGCGGGAGATGATGGGGGAGCAGGGATAAGAACCAATGCCTGATGCGATGCTGACGCGTCTTATCAGGCCTACAGTTTCGCAACGTATTGGAATCGCTGGTTTTGTAGGCCGGATAAGGCGTTTACGCCGCATCCGGCATCCGGTGCTCAATGCCTGATGCGACGCTGACGCGTCTTATCAGGCCTACAGTTTCGCAACGTATTGAAATCGCTGGTTTTGTAGGCCGGATAAGGCGTTTACGCCGCATCCGGCATCCGGTGCTCAATGCCTGATGCGACGCTGACGCGTCTTATCAGGCCTACAGTTTCGCAACGTATTGAAATCGCTGGTTTTGTAGGCCGGATAAGGCGTTTATGCCGCATCCGGCATTTTACGCATTACTTCGCAATACGCTTGTACTTGATACGCTTCGGCTCCAGCGCATCTGCGCCCAGCGTGCGTTTCTTGTACTCTTCGTACTCGGTAAAGTTACCTTCGAAGAACTCAACTTTACCTTCATCCTGGTAATCCAGAATGTGCGTGGCGATACGGTCGAGGAACCAACGGTCGTGCGAGATAACCATCGCGCAGCCCGGGAACTCCAACAGAGCGTTTTCCAGCGCGCGCAGGGTTTCGATATCCAGGTCGTTGGTCGGTTCGTCGAGCAGCAGCATGTTGCCGCCAACCTGCAGCAGCTTCGCCAGATGCAGACGACCACGCTCACCACCGGAGAGTTCTCCAACACGTTTACCCTGATCAACCCCTTTAAAGTTAAAGCGGCCAACGTAGGCGCGGCTTGGCATCTCGGTGTTACCGATCTTCATGATATCCAGCCCGCCGGAAACTTCTTCCCAAACGGTTTTGCTGTTATCCATTGAGTCACGGAACTGATCAACCGACGCCAGTTTCACCGTTTCACCTAAAGTGATGGTGCCGCTGTCCGGCTGTTCCTGACCGGAGATCATACGGAACAGCGTCGATTTACCCGCGCCGTTCGGACCGATGATCCCGACGATCGCCCCTTTCGGGATCGAGAAGCTCAGGGAGTCAATCAGCAGACGATCGCCATAGGATTTACGCAGGTTGCTGACTTCCAGCACTTTGTCGCCCAGACGCGGTCCAGGTGGAATAAACAGTTCGTTGGTTTCGTTACGTTTCTGGTATTCGGTATTGTTCAGCTCTTCAAAGCGTGCCAGACGCGCTTTACCTTTCGACTGACGGCCTTTAGTACCCTGACGTACCCACTCCAGCTCTTTCTCAATCGACTTACGACGCGCCGCTTCTTGTGAAGCTTCTTGCGCCAGACGCTGATCTTTCTGCTCCAGCCAGGAGGAGTAGTTGCCTTCCCACGGAATACCTTCACCGCGGTCAAGTTCGAGGATCCAGCCCGCGACGTTATCGAGGAAGTAACGGTCGTGGGTAATCGCCACCACGGTGCCTTCGAAGTCGTGCAGGAAGCGTTCCAGCCACGCCACGGATTCTGCATCCAGGTGGTTGGTCGGTTCGTCGAGCAGCAGCATGTCTGGTTTTTCCAGCAGCAGACGGCACAATGCCACGCGACGACGCTCACCACCGGAGAGGTTAGCGATTTTCGCGTCCCAGTCCGGCAGACGCAGCGCATCCGCTGCACGCTCCAGTTGTACGTTCAGGTTATGACCGTCGTGAGCCTGAATGATCTCTTCCAGACGGCCCTGTTCAGCAGCCAGTTTGTCGAAATCTGCATCTGGATCGGCATACAGCGCGTACACTTCATCCAGACGTTTCAGGGCGTTAACCACTTCAGAAACGGCTTCTTCAATGGACTCACGTACGGTGTGTTCCGGATTGAGCTGCGGTTCCTGCGGCAGATAGCCGATTTTGATATCCGGTTGCGGACGCGCTTCACCTTCGATGTCTTTATCGATGCCCGCCATAATGCGCAGCAGGGTAGACTTACCCGCGCCGTTCAGACCCAGGACGCCGATTTTTGCCCCAGGGAAGAAACTCAGAGAGATGTTTTTCAAAATATGACGTTTCGGCGGAACAACTTTGCCGACACGATGCATGGTATAAACGAATTGAGCCACGTTGGACTTCGCCTCTATGTTTATCGTGATGATGAGTTTTCAAAGGCGAAGTGTAGCCTTTTTCCCCGCCTAATCCCAGTTGGTCGATCACCTTCGCAGTATACTCGCCATACTTCAAGTTGCATGTGCTGCGCTTACGCTCGCTCACCCCAGTCACTTACTTCTGTAAGCTCCTGGGGACTCACTCACTTATCGCCTTCCTGCAACTCGAATTATTTAGAGTATAAAAGTAAAAAAGTGTCCATAACGTGGCGCAAACAGCAATGACTGGTTAGCATAAATCTATTACGCGGCATGACGCTGCATTGATGTATTTACACTTAGAGGATGCGCTTGTGGAAAAAGCCAAACAAGTTACCTGGCGGCTGTTGGCTGCCGGTGTCTGTCTGCTGACGGTCAGCAGCGTGGCGCGAGCCGACTCACTGGATGAGCAGCGTAGCCGCTACGCGCAAATCAAGCAGGCCTGGGATAATCGACAAATGGATGTGGTCGAACAAATGATGCCATCCCTGAAGGATTATCCGTTATACCCCTACCTGGAATATCGCCAGATAACCGATGATCTGATGAATCAACCGGCGGTGACAGTGACTAACTTTGTTCGTGCTAACCCCACGCTTCCTCCTGCTCGCACGCTGCAATCGCGTTTCGTTAATGAACTGGCGCGACGTGAAGACTGGCGCGGTCTGCTGGCCTTTAGCCCGGAAAAACCAGGCACAACCGAAGCCCAGTGTAATTACTACTATGCGAAATGGAACACCGGGCAGAGCGAAGAAGCCTGGCAGGGGGCGAAAGAGCTGTGGCTAACCGGAAAGAGCCAGCCTAACGCTTGTGACAAGTTATTTAGCGTCTGGCGTGCGTCCGGCAAACAAGAACCCCAGGCTTATTTAGAGCGTATTCGTCTTGCGATGAAAGCAGGCAATACCGGGCTGGTGACGGTGCTGGCAGGGCAAATGCCTGCCGATTACCAGACTATTGCTTCGGCAATCATTTCGCTGGCAAATGATCCTAATACTGTGCTGACCTTCGCGCGTTCGACCGGCGCGACCGATTTTACCCGCCAGATGGCGGCGGTGGCATTTGCAAGCGTGGCGCGTCAGGATGCTGAAAACGCACGACTGATGATCCCTTCGCTTGCCCAGGCGCAGCAGCTTAATGAAGATCAGATTCAGGAGCTGCGCGATATCGTCGCCTGGCGTCTGATGGGCAACGATATTACCGACGAACAGGCGAAATGGCGTGATGAAGCGATTATGCGTTCGCAATCCACTTCGTTAATTGAACGTCGCGTGCGGATGGCGCTTGGCACTGGCGATCGCCGAGGTCTGAATACCTGGCTGGCGCGTCTGCCAATAGAGGCGAAAGAAAAAGATGAATGGCGCTACTGGCAGGCGGATTTACTGCTGGAGCGCGGGCGTGAGGCTGAAGCAAAAGAGATTTTGCATCAACTCATGGGACAGCGTGGATTCTACCCGATGGTCGCTGCGCAACGTATTGGCGAAGAGTATCAACTAAAGATTGATAAAGCGCCGCAGAACGTTGACAGCGCCCTGACTCAGGGGCCTGAGATGGCGCGCGTGCGCGAGTTGATGTACTGGAATATGGATAACACCGCGCGTAGCGAGTGGGCCAATCTGGTGAAGAGCAAGTCAAAAACAGAGCAGGCACAACTGGCGCGCTATGCCTTTAACAATCACTGGTGGGATCTTAGTGTTCAGGCGACGATCGCCGGGAAATTGTGGGATCATCTGGAAGAACGATTCCCACTGGCCTACAACGATCTCTTTGAACGTTACACCAACGGCAAAGATATCCCGCAAAGCTATGCAATGGCTATCGCCCGTCAGGAGAGCGCCTGGAATCCGAAAGTGAAATCACCGGTAGGGGCCAGCGGCCTGATGCAGATTATGCCCGGTACGGCGACTCAAACGGTGAAGATGTTCTCTATCCCTGGTTATAGCAGCCCAGGGCAATTGCTGGATCCGGAAACGAACATCAATATCGGCACCAGTTATCTGCAATATGTTTATCAGCAATTTGGCAATAACCGCATTTTCTCCTCGGCAGCTTATAACGCAGGTCCAGGGCGGGTGCGCACATGGCTTGGCAACAGCGCCGGGCGTATCGACGCGGTGGCGTTTGTCGAGAGTATTCCGTTCTCCGAGACGCGCGGTTATGTGAAAAATGTGCTGGCTTATGACGCGTACTATCGCTATTTCATGGGCGATAAACCCACGCTTTTGAGCGCTACGGAATGGGGACGTCGTTACTGATTTGAACCTTTATGGTATGCTATCGTACTCTTTAGCGAGTACAACCGGGGGAGGCATCAGGCTTCCCCCGCTAACAATGGCGACACACTATGGCCCAACAATCACCCTATTCAGCAGCGATGGCAGAACAGCGTCACCAGGAGTGGTTACGTTTTGTCGACCTGCTTAAGAATGCCTACGAAAACGATCTCCATTTACCGTTGTTAAATCTGATGCTGACGCCGGATGAGCGCGAAGCATTGGGGACTCGCGTGCGTATCGTCGAAGAGTTGCTGCGCGGTGAAATGAGCCAGCGCGAGTTAAAAAATGAACTCGGCGCGGGCATCGCGACCATTACGCGTGGCTCTAACAGTTTGAAAGCCGCGCCCGTTGAGCTGCGTCAGTGGCTGGAAGACGTTCTGCTGAAAAGCGATTGATTTTGTAGGCCTGATAAGACGCGTTAGCGTCGCATCAGGCATTGAGCACCGTCTCGCCGGATGCGGCGTGAACGCCTTATCCGTCCTACAAATGTCAGCAATTTCAATGAGTAATGTAGGCCTGATAAGACGCGTCAGCGTCGCATCAGGCATTGCGCACCGAATGCCGGATGCGGCGTAAACGCCTTATCCGTCCTACAAATGTCAGCAATTTCAATGAGTAATGTAGGCCTGATAAGACGCGTCAGCGTCGCATCAGGCATTGCGCACCGAATGCCGGATGCGGCGTAAACGCCTTATCCGTCCTACAAATACCAGCAATTTCAATGAGTAATGTAGGCCTGATAAGACGCCCTGGCGTCGCATCAGGCGTTTAATACACCGCATTATGAAACGGACTTAGCGCCAGAATCACCGCCTGGTGATAGACGCTGGCACGAGTGAGTTTCCCGGCGGTAAACACGCCGATTGCTCCTTCTTTACGACCAATCTCATCAATACCGGTATAACGCGACATCACGGGGCCAAGCGCCTCACCCGCACGCACTTTCTCCAGAATCACCTCTGGCAACGGCAAAGTAGCCGAACGCGCTTCGCCACGTTGGTTGGTGCTTTCAATGACCACCCAACTGAAGGTGCTGTCACCATCAATGCCTGCTTCAATCGCCACCCAAAAATCAGCCTCTGGATGTAAACGGCGGGCATTTTCTACCCGATTTCGTGCGCCAGCGCGCGTTTCCTCACTGCCAAAGGGTTGTTCCGGTACACCGCTCTCGACGGAAACGGACTCAATGTGGCAGGATCCTTCGCCGAAGATCTCGTGAAATGCCTGCAGAATGGCCTGAATTTTAGCGGGATTGGTGGTCGCACAGACAACATGGTGCATAATCAGGATTACTCAAAAATTAACGTTACAGCAGTATACGGAAAAAAAGCATGTTACAGGTATACCTAGTCCGCCACGGTGAAACGCAGTGGAACGCCGAGCGACGTATTCAGGGCCAGTCTGACAGCCCGCTGACTGCCAAAGGTGAGCAACAGGCGATGCAGGTGGCGACGCGTGCCAAAGAGCTTGGCATTACACATATCATCAGTAGCGATTTAGGTCGCACCCGGCGCACAGCGGAAATCATCGCTCAGGCTTGCGGCTGTGACATCATCTTTGATTCCCGCTTGCGTGAGTTAAATATGGGCGTGCTGGAGAAAAGACACATTGACTCTCTGACTGAAGAAGAAGAGAACTGGCGTCGTCAGCTCGTCAATGGCACCGTTGACGGACGTATTCCTGAAGGCGAGTCAATGCAGGAACTGAGCGATCGCGTCAATGCTGCACTGGAATCCTGCCGGGATTTGCCGCAGGGAAGTCGGCCGCTACTGGTGAGCCACGGTATCGCCCTGGGATGTCTGGTGAGTACCATTCTCGGCTTACCAGCATGGGCAGAACGCCGCTTACGTCTGCGTAACTGTTCTATTTCGCGCGTGGATTATCAGGAAAGCCTGTGGCTGGCGTCTGGTTGGGTAGTTGAAACAGCAGGGGACATCTCGCATCTGGACGCCCCTGCATTAGACGAGTTGCAGCGTTAACGACGTATCGGAATCAGCAGTTCGCAGCGCAGATTAATTGGGCGATCTCCCGCTTTGGCATCTTCTGCCGGGTAGTATCGCTCAATATCCTGACCTTTACGGCGCGTCAGGTTGAGCATTGGCATACATGTTCCGTATACCGTCAGGATAAATTCCTGTACGCCGGTTCCCAGACCTTCATAGGTAAACATCACATATTCGCCGCCCTGCAACAGCACCGGATGCCCCGTCAGTACATATCCGTCTGCTTGTTCCTGAGCCAACGCAGTAGTGTAGAACACCTCTTGCTCGTCGTCTTTATCCTGGCTTGGACGCGTTTCATTCAGGCCGTAAAGCACTGGCGGAATGGTCGGCGCATTACCAAGAAAATCGTGCCAGAACTGATAACGCATTTCATGGCGGAAATCAGAGATTTGCTCCAGTGAACAGGAGTAACTCTGAGTTACGCCAATCAGCGGCGTGTCTTCCAGCGTGACAAATTTGTGTTCTGGCATGGTGAATTCACCCAGACGCAGCGGCGGGCGAATACCAAAGGCGCTCCATTCAGGAGAACGGCGGTAAAGTGCGGGAGTCTGGGCAAACTGCTTCTTGAATGCGCGAGTAAATGTCTGTTGAGAGTCGAAGCGGTATTGCAGCGCAATATCCAGAATTGGGCGCGCGGTCAGGCGTAGTGCAACCGCCGATTTCGACAAACGACGAGCACGAATATACGCGCCAATAGCATGGCCAGTGACATCTTTAAACATTCTCTGTAAGTGCCACTTGGAATAACCTGCTTTCGCCGCTACATTGTCGAGCGACAGTGGCTGATCCAGATGACCTTCCAACCAGATTAAAAGGTCGCGAATAATGCCGGCCTGATCCATAAAATATCCTCATCCTTTCACAACGAGCACCTGACATCAGGTAATTGGATAATAGCATTTTTTGCTGTTTTAGCATTCAGTGTTTTTTTCTTAGTAGAGTATGTTTTAGGTCTTGACGGAAATAAAAGTGTTGAGATTTTGTTCTTAATCAATATGTTATTTACCGTGACGAACTAATTGCTCTGTGTAACTTATAAAAATGGTAACAATATGAAATACAAGCATTTGATCCTGTCTTTAAGCCTGTTAATGCTGGGGCCATTGGCACATGCGGAAGAAATTGGTTCGGTCGATACCGTATTTAAAATGATCGGCCCGGATCACAAAATTGTCGTAGAAGCCTTTGACGATCCCGATGTGAAAAATGTCACCTGTTATGTGAGCCGGGCAAAAACCGGCGGTATTAAAGGTGGATTGGGCCTGGCGGAAGATACTTCCGATGCAGCTATTTCCTGCCAGCAAGTCGGGCCGATTGAACTGTCAGAGCGCATTAAAAACGGCAAAGCTCAGGGCGAAGTCGTATTCAAAAAACGTACGTCGCTGGTCTTTAAGTCGTTACAGGTCGTACGCTTCTATGACGCCAAACGCAACGCGCTCGCTTACCTGGCTTACTCCGACAAAGTTGTAGATGGGTCGCCGAAAAATGCGATTAGCGCGGTGCCTGTCATGCCGTGGCGGCAATAACAGAGGCGATATATGCAACGGGAAACGGTCTGGTTAGTGGAAGACGAGCAAGGGATAGCCGACACGCTGGTCTATATGTTGCAGCAGGAAGGTTTTGCCGTCGAGGTCTTTGAACGAGGCTTGCCGGTGCTGGATAAAGCACGCCAGCAGGTTCCCGACGTCATTATTCTCGATGTTGGTCTGCCGGATATCAGCGGCTTTGAATTGTGTCGTCAGTTGCTGGCGAAGCATCCGGCGCTACCTGTACTGTTCCTGACAGCTCGCAGTGAAGAGGTGGATCGCCTGCTTGGGCTGGAAATTGGCGCTGACGACTACGTGGCTAAACCGTTTTCACCTCGCGAAGTGTGCGCCAGAGTGCGCACCTTACTGCGTCGGGTGAAGAAGTTCTCGACGCCGTCTCCCGTCATCCGTATTGGTCATTTTGAATTGAATGAACCAGCGGCGCAGATCAGCTGGTTTGAGACGCCATTAACGCTAACACGGTATGAATTTTTGTTGCTGAAAACGTTACTCAAGTCGCCGGGCCGCGTCTGGTCCCGCCAGCAACTGATGGATAGCGTCTGGGAAGATGCGCAGGACACCTACGATCGCACTGTCGATACTCACATTAAAACGCTGCGTGCCAAACTGCGCGCTATTAATCCCGAGCTTTCGCCGATCAATACCCATCGCGGCATGGGATACAGCCTGAGGAGCCTGTAATGCGTATCGGCATGCGGCTGTTGCTGGGGTATTTTTTACTGGTGGCGGTAGCCGCCTGGTTCGTACTGGCTATTTTTGTCAAAGAAGTTAAACCGGGCGTGCGAAGGGCGACGGAAGGGACGTTGATCGATACGGCAACGTTACTGGCGGAACTGGCGCGTGCCGATTTGCTCTCTGGTGACCCAACGCATGGGCAGTTAGCGCAGGCGTTTAACCAGCTACAAAATCGCCCGTTTCGCGCCAATATCAGCGGCATCAACAAAGTACGCAATGAATACCATGTCTATATGACCGATGCGCAGGGCAAAGTATTGTTTGATTCGGCCAATAAAGCCGTCGGGCAGGATTATTCTCGCTGGAATGATGTCTGGCTAACGTTGCGTGGTCAGTATGGTGCGCGCAGTACGTTGCAAAATCCTGCCGACCCCGAAAGTTCGGTGATGTATGTTGCCGCGCCGATTATGGACGGCTCGCGGCTGGTTGGCGTTTTGAGCGTAGGCAAACCGAACGCGGCGATGGCACCGGTGGTTAAACGCAGCGAGCGGCGAATTTTATGGGCCAGCGCCATTTTGCTGGGAATTGCGCTGGTAATCGGCGCAGGAATGGTTTGGTGGATCAACCGCTCCATTGCCCGACTCACCCGCTATGCCGATTCTGTTACTGACAATAAGCCCGTTCCTCTCCCCAATCTCGGTAGTAGCGAGCTGCGTAAGCTCGCACAGGCGCTGGAAAGTATGCGCGTGAAACTGGAAGGGAAAAACTATATTGAGCAGTATGTCTACGCGTTAACCCATGAGTTGAAAAGTCCACTGGCGGCAATTCGTGGCGCGGCGGAAATTTTACGCGAAGGTCCGCCGCCGGAAGTGGTGGCCCGTTTTACCGATAATATTCTGACGCAAAACGCGCGAATGCAGGCGTTGGTTGAAACGCTACTACGCCAGGCAAGACTAGAGAATCGCCAGGAAGTGGTTCTTTCTGCGGTTAATGTGGCGGCATTATTTCGCCGCGTCAGCGAAGCACGCACCGTGCAGCTGGCAGAAAAAAATATCACTCTCAATGTTATGCCCACCGAGGTTAACGTTGCTGCTGAACCGGCGTTGCTGGAACAGGCACTGGGGAATTTACTGGATAACGCTATCGATTTTACTCCCGAGCATGGCAGCATAACGCTTAGTGCTGGGGGGGAGCAGGAACACGTTACGCTTAACGTGCAGGATACCGGTAGCGGCATTCCTGACTACGCGCTATCGCGTATTTTTGAACGCTTTTACTCTTTGCCTCGTGCGAATGGGCAAAAAAGCAGTGGTCTGGGGCTGGCGTTTGTCAGTGAAGTCGCCCGTTTGCTTAATGGCGAAGTCACGCTGTGCAACGTGCCGGAAGGCGGTGTACTGGCCTCGCTTCGACTTCACCGTTACTTCACATAACTTCAAATTCTTCCCACATAGCCTTCATATCCTGTCGCCATTGCAAAGGAGAAGACTATGTTGAAATCCCCCCTGTTCTGGAAAATGACCACTTTGTTTGGCGCGGTATTGCTGTTGTTAATTCCATTAATGTTGATTCGGCAGGTGATTGTCGAACGTGCCGATTACCGTAGCGATGTTGAAGATGCGATTCGTCAAAGCACCAGTGGACCGCAAAAGTTGGTTGGGCCGCTTATCGCTATTCCTGTGACAGAGCTTTATACGGTGCAGGAAGAGGATAAAACTGTGGAGCGGAAACGAAGTTTTATCCATTTCTGGTTACCTGAGTCGTTGATGGTTGATGGCAATCAGAACGTAGAAGAACGCAAGATTGGTATTTATTCCGGTCAGGTCTGGCACAGTGATTTAACGCTAAAAGCCGATTTCGATGTTTCGCGTCTTAGCGAACTTAACGCGCCAAACATCACTTTAGGCAAGCCGTTTATTGTGATTAGCGTCGGTGATGCACGCGGGATCGGTGTAGTGAAAGCGCCTGAACTTAACGGAACAGCGCTGACCATTGAGCCCGGAACCGGGTTAGATCAAGGCGGGCAGGGCGTGCATATCCCTTTACCAGAAGGGGACTGGCTGAAGCAGAACCTGAAGCTAAATATGGCGCTGAATTTAAGCGGTACTGGAGATTTTTCTGTCGTGCCGACGGGACGCAATAGTGAGCTTGTCTTAACCAGCAACTGGCCGCATCCCAGTTTTTTAGGTGATTTTTTGCCAGCGAAACGAGAAATAAGTGCATCCGGTTTTCAGGCGCAATGGCAAAGCAGTTGGTTTGCCAATAATCTCGGTGAACGTTTTGCTTCGGGCAATGATTCCAACTGGGAAAATTTCCCGGCGTTTAGCGTTGCAGTCACTACGCCTGCCGATCAGTATCAATTAACCGACCGGGCGACAAAATACGCCATCTTGCTGATCGCCCTGACTTTTATGGCCTTCTTTGTGTTTGAAACGCTCACCGCGCAACGTTTGCACCCGATGCAATATTTGCTGGTGGGGCTGTCATTAGTGATGTTTTATTTGCTCTTGCTGGCGCTTTCTGAACACACCGGTTTTACCGTGGCATGGGTAATTGCCAGCCTGATAGGGGCATTAATGAACGGGATTTACTTGCAGGCGGTATTAAAAGGTTGGCGCAATAGCATGTTGTTTACCCTCGCGCTGCTGTTACTGGATGGCGTGATGTGGGGGCTACTGAGCTCTGCTGACAGTGCGCTGTTATTAGGGACGAGTGTGCTGGTGGTGGCGCTGGCAGGTATGATGTTTGTGACGCGGAATATCGACTGGTATGCGTTTTCACTGCCGAAAATGAAAGCCAGTAAAGAAGTCACAACGGACGATGAGTTACGTATCTGGAAATAATGTTGAAAAATAAAAACGGCGCTAAAAAGCGCCGTTTTTTTTTGGACGGTGGTAAAGCCGATTAATCTTCCAGATCACCGCAGAAGCGATAACCTTCACCGTGAATGGTGGCGATGATTTCCGGCGTATCCGGCGTAGATTCGAAGTGTTTACGAATACGACGGATCGTCACGTCTACAGTACGGTCGTGCGGTTTCAGCTCACGGCCGGTCATTTTCTTCAGCAGTTCAGCACGAGACTGAATTTTGCCTGGGTTTTCACAGAAGTGAAGCATGGCACGGAACTCGCTGCGCGGCAGTTTGTACTGCTCGCCATCAGGACCGATCAATGAACGGCTGTTGATGTCCAGTTCCCAACCATTGAACTTATAGCTTTCAACGCTACGGCGTTCTTCGCTGACTGTACCCAGATTCATGGTACGAGACAGCAGGTTGCGTGCACGAATAGTCAGTTCACGCGGGTTGAACGGTTTGGTGATGTAGTCATCTGCACCGATTTCGAGGCCGAGAATTTTATCGACTTCGTTGTCACGGCCAGTCAGGAACATCAACGCAACATTCGCCTGCTCGCGCAGTTCACGCGCTAACAGAAGACCGTTCTTACCCGGCAGATTGATATCCATGATCACCAGGTTGATGTCATATTCAGAGAGGATCTGATGCATTTCCGCGCCATCTGTCGCTTCGAAAACATCATAGCCTTCCGCTTCGAAAATACTTTTCAACGTGTTGCGTGTTACCAACTCGTCTTCAACGATAAGAATGTGCGGGGTCTGCATGTTTGCTACCTAAATTGCCAACTAAATCGAAACAGGAAGTACAAAAGTCCCTGACCTGCCTGATGCATGCTGCAAATTAACATGATCGGCGTAACATGACTAAAGTACGTAATTGCGTTCTTGATGCACTTTCCATCAACGTCAACAACATCATTAGCTTGGTCGTGGGTACTTTCCCTCAGGACCCGACAGTGTCAAAAACGGCTGTCATCCTAACCATTTTAACAGCAACATAACAGGCTAAGACGTGCCGGACACCCAATAAAACTACGCTTCGTTGACATATATCAAGTTCAATTGTAGCACGTTAACAGTTTGATGAAATCATCGTATCTAAATGCTAGCTTTCGTCACATTATTTTAATAATACAACTAGTTGCCTTATACAACTAATAAACGTGGTGAATCCAATTGTCGAGATTTATTTTTTATAAAATTATCCTAAGTAAACAGAAGGATATGTAGCAATTTTTAACAATTACACCGTTAGTGTAGTCAAGAAATAGTTTAGCTTTTTTTAAGTGAAGTAAAGGGCTTTTTCTGCGACTTACGTTACGAATTTGTAAATTCTCTCCGCGTAATAAGTTGACATTCATCACCCTGTTCGCGGTTATTTGATCAAGAAGAGTGGCAACATGCGTATAACGATCATTCTGGTGGCACCTGCCAGAGCAGAAAATATTGGTGCAGCGGCCCGGGCGATGAAAACAATGGGGTTTACCGAGCTGCGCATTGTCGATAGTCAGGCACACCTGGAGCCAGCTACCCGCTGGGTGGCGCATGGTTCTGGTGATATTATTGATAATATTAAAGTTTTTCCAACGCTGGCTGAATCGCTACACGACGTTGATTTTACCGTTGCCACCACTGCGCGCAGTCGGGCGAAATACCATTACTACGCCACGCCGGTAGAACTGGTGCCGCTACTGGAGGAAAAATCGACATGGATGAACCACGCGGCGCTGGTCTTTGGTCGCGAAGATTCCGGCTTGACTAACGAAGAGTTGGCGCTTGCTGATGTCCTCACCGGCGTGCCAATGGTGGCGGATTATCCATCACTGAATTTGGGACAGGCGGTGATGGTCTATTGCTATCAATTAGCAACATTAATACAACAACCGGTGGAATCTGCCGCAACGGCGGACCCATTTCAACTGCAGGCACTACGTGAACGTGCCATGTCATTGTTAACGACTCTGGCGGTGGCAGATGACACCAAACTGGTCGACTGGTTGCAACAACGCATCGGGCTGTTAGAGCAACGAGATACGGCCATGTTGCATCGTTTGTTGCATGATATTGAAAAAAATATCACCAAATAAAAAACGACAAGGAAGGGCATTTTCAGATTTTTATACTGACTGCAATGGGCAATATGTCTCTGTGTGGATTAAAAAAAGAGCATCTACCAGCAGCCTATGAACTGGTAACCTGCCGTGAGTAAATTAAAATTTTATTGACTTGGGTCACTAAATACTTTAACCAATATAGGCATAGCGCACAGACAGATAAAAATTACAGAGTACACAACATCCATGAAACGCATCAGCACCACCATTACCACCACCATCACCATTACCACAGGTAACGGTGCGGGCTGACGCGTACAGGAAATACAGAAAAAAGCCCGCACCTGACAGTGCGGGCTTTTTTTTCGACCAAAGGTAACGAGGTAACAACCATGCGAGTGTTGAAGTTCGGCGGTACATCAGTGGCAAATGCAGAACGTTTTCTGCGGGTTGCCGATATTCTGGAGAGCAATGCCAGGCAGGGGCAGGTGGCCACCGTCCTCTCTGCCCCCGCCAAAATTACCAACCATCTGGTCGCAATGATTGAAAAAACCATTAGCGGTCAGGATGCTTTACCCAATATCAACGATGCCGAACGTATTTTTGCCGAACTTCTGACGGGACTCGCCGCCGCTCAACCGGGATTTCCACTGGCGCAATTGAAAGCGTTCGTCGATCAAGAATTTGCCCAAATAAAACATGTCCTGCATGGCATTAGCCTGTTGGGGCAATGCCCGGACAGCATCAACGCCGCGCTGATTTGCCGTGGTGAAAAAATGTCGATCGCCATTATGGCCGGTGTACTGGAAGCGCGTGGTCACAACGTTACCGTTATCGATCCGGTCGAAAAACTGCTGGCAATCGGTCATTACCTTGAATCTACCGTCGATATTGCTGAGTCCACCCGCCGTATTGCGGCAAGCCGCATTCCAGCTGACCACATGGTGCTGATGGCCGGTTTCACTGCGGGTAACGAAAAAGGTGAGCTGGTGGTGCTGGGACGTAACGGTTCTGACTACTCCGCCGCGGTACTGGCCGCCTGTTTACGCGCTGATTGTTGCGAGATCTGGACGGACGTTGACGGTGTCTATACCTGCGACCCGCGTCAGGTGCCCGATGCGAGGCTGTTGAAGTCGATGTCGTACCAGGAAGCGATGGAGCTTTCCTACTTCGGCGCTAAAGTTCTTCACCCTCGCACCATTACCCCTATCGCTCAGTTCCAGATCCCTTGCCTGATTAAAAATACCGGAAATCCACAAGCGCCAGGTACGCTCATTGGTGCCAGCCGTGATGAGGACGAATTACCGGTCAAGGGCATTTCCAATCTGAATAACATGGCAATGTTCAGCGTTTCCGGTCCTGGGATGAAAGGAATGGTCGGCATGGCGGCGCGCGTGTTCGCCGCAATGTCACGTGCCAGAATTTCGGTGGTGCTGATTACGCAATCCTCTTCCGAATACAGTATCAGTTTCTGCGTACCACAAAGCGACTGTGCGCGTGCTGAACGCGCGATGCAGGAAGAGTTCTACCTGGAACTGAAAGAGGGTTTGCTGGAGCCGCTGGCGGTCACTGAACGGCTGGCCATTATCTCGGTGGTGGGCGATGGTATGCGCACCTTACGTGGGATCTCTGCGAAATTCTTTGCCGCGCTGGCCCGCGCCAATATCAACATTGTCGCCATTGCTCAAGGGTCTTCTGAACGTTCAATCTCCGTAGTAGTCAATAACGACGACGCGACTACTGGCGTACGCGTTACCCACCAGATGCTGTTTAATACCGATCAGGTAATCGAAGTGTTTGTGATTGGCGTCGGTGGAGTTGGCGGCGCGCTGCTGGAGCAACTGAAGCGGCAGCAAAGCTGGCTGAAGAACAAACATATCGATTTACGCGTTTGCGGGGTTGCTAACTCGAAGGCGCTGCTGACCAATGTGCATGGCCTTAACCTGGAAAACTGGCAGGAAGAACTGGCGCAAGCCAAAGAGCCGTTCAATCTCGGGCGCTTAATTCGCCTGGTGAAAGAATATCATTTGCTGAATCCGGTGATTGTTGACTGTACCTCCAGCCAGGCGGTGGCGGATCAATATGCCGACTTCCTGCGAGAAGGTTTCCATGTGGTGACCCCGAATAAAAAGGCCAACACCTCGTCGATGGATTACTACCATCAGCTGCGTTACGCGGCGGAAAAATCACGGCGTAAATTCCTCTATGATACCAACGTCGGTGCGGGATTACCGGTCATTGAGAACTTGCAAAACCTGCTCAACGCGGGTGATGAATTGATGAAATTCTCTGGCATTCTTTCTGGGTCGCTTTCTTTCATCTTCGGTAAGTTAGACGAAGGGATGAGCTTCTCTGAGGCCACCACGCTGGCAAGGGAAATGGGCTATACCGAACCGGACCCACGGGATGATCTTTCTGGTATGGATGTGGCGCGCAAGCTGTTGATTCTCGCGCGTGAAACCGGGCGTGCACTGGAACTGGCGGATATCGAAATCGAATCTGTGCTGCCCTCAGAGTTTAACGCGGAAGGTGATGTTGCAACTTTTATGGCGAACCTGTCACAACTCGACGATCTCTTTGCCGCACGCGTGGCGAAGGCCCGTGATGAAGGTAAAGTTTTGCGCTATGTTGGCAATATTGATGAAGATGGCGTCTGCCGCGTGAAGATTGCTGAAGTGGATGGCAATGATCCACTGTTCAAAGTAAAAAACGGCGAAAACGCCCTGGCCTTCTATAGCCACTATTATCAGCCGCTGCCGTTGGTTCTGCGCGGATACGGCGCGGGTAATGATGTAACAGCTGCCGGTGTCTTTGCCGATCTGCTGCGCACCCTCTCATGGAAGTTAGGAGTCTAAAATGGTTAAAGTTTATGCTCCGGCTTCCAGTGCCAATATGAGCGTCGGGTTTGATGTGCTCGGGGCGGCGGTGGCGCCTGTTGATGGTTCCTTGCTGGGAGATGTAGTGACTGTTGAGTCAGCAGAGCGCTTCAGTCTCAACAATCTTGGACGGTTTGCAGGTAAGCTACCGCCAGAACCGCAGGAAAATATCGTTTATCAGTGCTGGGAGCGTTTTTGCCAGGAAGTGGGTAAGCAAATTCCGGTGGCGATGACCCTGGAAAAGAATATGCCGATCGGTTCTGGCTTAGGTTCCAGCGCCTGTTCAGTGGTCGCGGCGCTGGTAGCGATGAATGAACACTGCGGTAAGCCGCTCAATGATACCCGCCTGCTGGCCTTGATGGGCGAGCTGGAAGGGCGTATCTCCGGCAGCATTCATTACGACAACGTGGCACCGTGTTTTCTTGGTGGTATGCAGTTGATGATTGAAGAAAACGGCATCATCAGCCAGCAGGTACCAGGATTTGATGAGTGGTTATGGGTGCTGGCATATCCGGGGATTAAAGTCTCGACGGCAGAAGCGCGGGCTATTTTACCGGCGCAGTATCGCCGCCAGGATTGCATTGCTCACGGGCGACATCTGGCGGGCTTCATTCATGCCTGCTATTCCCGCCAGCCAGAACTTGCCGCGAAGCTGATGAAAGATGTTATCGCTGAACCTTACCGTGAACGTTTACTGCCTGGCTTCCGGCAGGCGCGGCAAGCTGTTGCGGAAATCGGCGCGGTAGCGAGCGGTATCTCCGGCTCCGGGCCGACCGTGTTCGCTCTGTGTGACAAGCCGGATACCGCCCAGCGCGTTGCCGACTGGTTGGGTAAGAACTACCTGCAAAATCAGGAAGGTTTTGTTCATATTTGCCGGCTGGATACGGCGGGCGCACGAGTACTGGAAAACTAAATGAAACTCTACAATCTGAAAGATCACAACGAGCAGGTCAGTTTTGCGCAAGCCGTAACGCAGGGATTGGGCAAAAATCAGGGGTTGTTTTTCCCTCATGAACTACCGGAATTCAGCCTGAGCGAAATTGATGAGATGCTGAAACTGGATTTCGTCACTCGCAGCGCGAAGATCCTCTCTGCGTTTATTGGCGATGAGATCCCACAAGAAGTACTGGAAGAGCGCGTGCGTGCGGCATTTGCTTTCCCGGCTCCGGTTGCCAAAGTTGAAAATGATGTCGGTTGCCTGGAACTGTTCCACGGGCCAACGCTGGCATTTAAAGATTTCGGCGGTCGCTTTATGGCGCAAATGCTGACCCATATTGCGGGCGATAAGCCAGTGACTATTCTGACGGCGACTTCCGGTGATACCGGAGCGGCAGTGGCTCACGCTTTCTACGGTTTACCGAATGTTAAAGTGGTCATCCTTTACCCGCATGGCAAAATCAGCCCACTGCAAGAAAAACTGTTTTGTACGCTGGGGGGCAATATTGAAACCGTCGCTATCGACGGCGATTTTGATGCCTGCCAGGCTCTTGTTAAACAGGCATTCGATGATGAAGAACTGAAAGTGGCGCTGGGGCTGAACTCTGCTAACTCTATTAACATCAGTCGTTTGCTGGCGCAGATTTGCTATTACTTTGAAGCTGTGGCGCAGTTGCCGCAGGAAGCGCGTAATCAGCTGGTTGTCTCGGTGCCGAGCGGAAACTTCGGCGATTTGACGGCAGGATTGCTGGCGAAATCACTCGGTCTGCCGGTGAAGCGTTTTATCGCGGCTACTAACGTTAACGATACGGTGCCGCGTTTCTTGCATGACGGACAGTGGGCGCCTAAAGCTACCCAGGCGACATTATCCAATGCGATGGATGTCAGCCAGCCAAACAACTGGCCGCGAGTGGAGGAATTGTTCCGCCGTAAAATCTGGCAACTGAAGGAGTTGGGTTATGCGGCGGTGGATGATGCAACCACCCAGCAGACAATGCGTGAGTTAAAAGCACTGGGCTATACCTCGGAACCGCATGCTGCCGTGGCTTACCGTGCGCTGCGTGACCAGCTACATCCGGGAGAATATGGCCTGTTCCTCGGCACTGCGCACCCGGCGAAGTTTAAAGAGAGCGTGGAAGTGATTCTTGGTGAAACGTTGGAACTGCCAAAAGAGCTGGCAGAACGAGCCGAATTACCGCTGCTTTCTCATAACCTGCCCGCCGATTTTGCCGCGTTGCGCAAACTCATGATGAATCATAAGTAGAATCCATTAATTTCCTGAAAATGGCCGGGCTTGCGTTTATGCAGTTCGGCTTTTTTATGGAGAAAACATGAGAAAAATCGACAGAAAAAAAGGAGAAATTTTCAATAAATGCGGTAACTTAGCTCTTTGAATTGTAGAGAATGACAACGGGGATTCTTTTACCGTAAGCTCCTGATATCGACCCATAACTGGCAATGATAAAAGGAGTCACCTGTGAAAAAGATGCAATCTATCCTACTCGCACTTTCCCTGATTCTGGTCGCTCCTATGGCAGCGCAGGCAGAGGAAATAATGCTGGTGCCATCAGTAAAGTTACAGATTGGCGATCGTGATTATCGCGGTTTCTACTGGGATGGCGGTTACTGGCGTGACCATAACTGGTGGTATAGAAATTATGAATGGCGAGGCAATCGCTGGCACCCACACGGATCGCAGCCGCACCATAATTGGTATAATGATCATCGAAATGATCACCGTGGAGATCATCGAAACGATCACGGCGGCGAGCATCGTCCTGGTCCGGACAGACATCACCGCTAAATATAAATGCCGGATGACCTCCGGCATTTACCGCAAACTTAACGTAGTTCGTAGCGTTTAAACACCAGTTCGCCATTGCTGGAGCTGGCTTCATCAAAGAAGTAACCTTCGCTGTTAAAACCTGTCAGTTGCTCTGGTTTGGTCAGGCGATTTTTAATGATAAACCGACTCATCAGGCCGCGCGCTTTCTTAGCGTAGAAGCTAATAACCTTAAACTTGCCGTTCTTCTCATCGAGGAACACCGGCTTGATAATCTCAGCATTCAGTTTCTTCGGTTTCACTGATTTAAAATACTCATCTGACGCCAGGTTAATCACTACCTGATCGCCTTGTGCTTCGAGCGCCTCGTTCAGTTTGTTGGTGATCACATCACCCCAGAATTGGTACAGATCTTTGCCCCGGGCGTTCTCAAGACGGATACCCATCTCCAGACGATATGGCTGCATTAAATCGAGCGGGCGCAGTACGCCATACAAACCGGAAAGCATACGCAAATGCTGCTGGGCAAAAGCGAAATCTTCTTCGCTGAAGGTTTCGGCCTGCAAACCGGTGTAGACATCGCCTTTGAACGCCAGAATCGCCTGCCGGGCATTCTCCGGCGTGAAGTCTGGCTGCCAGTCATGAAAGCGAGCGGCGTTGATACCCGCCAGTTTGTCGCTGATGCGCATCAGCGTGCTAATCTGCGGGGGCGTTAGCTTCCGCGCTTCGTGAATAAGCTGTTGGGAGTTGTCTAACAGCTCCGGCAACGTGTAGCGCGTGGTGGCCAAAGGGCTTTGATAATCAAGCGTTTTAGCAGGTGAAATCAGAATCAACATATCCAGTCCTTGCAGGAAATTTACTGCGACTGTAGCAAAAAAAGTGGATGAGTTGATCGATAGTTGTGATTACTCCTGCGACAAATCATCCCACGCGTCAGGGGACAGTTGCTGACTGATATCCGGGTAGCGCAGCGGATCAAACACCGGACGCACGCCAAGTTTACGTTGGCGCAGATAATCGCTGGCAATGATATGCACTACAGGGGAAAGCAGCAAAATCGCGGTCAAATTGGTGATTGCCATGCAGGCCATAATAACATCGGCCAGTTGCCACATCAGAGGAAGGCTCAGGAGGGTGCCGCCAATGACGGTAACAAAGATACAGATACGCAGACTCCAGATAGCTTTCCGGTTGTTCAGCCGTAAAAAGAAGAGATTATTTTCGGCATAAATGTAGTTGGCGACGATCGAACTGAAGGCAAATAGAATCACCACTATCGTGACAAATTCTGCCCCCCATGACCCCATTAATACACGCATCGCTTTCTGAATGAGTTGGATACCTTCCTGTGGCATATAGGTGGTGCCGTTACCGGCCAGTAATATCAGCATGGCGCTTGCCGTACAGATGACTAGCGTGTCGATAAAGATGCCGATCATCTGGACAATACCTTGCGCTGCCGGATGCGGTGGCCATGATGCCGCCGCCGCTGCTGCGTTCGGTGTTGATCCCATCCCCGCTTCATTGGAAAACATACTGCGCTGAAAACCGTTAGTAATTGCCTGACTCAGGGTATAACCCGCTGCGCCGCCTGCCGCTTCCTGCCAGCCAAAGGCACTTTCAAAAATAGACCAGATAACGTGTGGAAGTTGCCCGATATTCATTGCGCAAATGACCAGGCTGGTGAGTACCCAGATTAACGCCATAATAGGGACAAACCATTGCATTAGCCGGGCGACGCCATAAATGCCGTGAGTTATCGCCAACAGAGTAAAAATGGCGAGAATGACACCCGTTACTAACGGGGGGAAATCGAATGCAAAACTCATCGCGTGAGCGACAGCATTTGCCTGAACTCCGCTGAAAATCAGTCCGTAGGCGATGAGCAAAAAGACGGCGAACAGAACGCCCATCCAGCGCATTCCCAATCCTCGCGCCATATACCATGCCGGTCCGCCGCGAAACTGCCCATTGACGTCACGTTCTTTATAAAGTTGTGCAAGGGAACATTCGGCAAAAGAGGTCGCCATGCCGATAAACCCGGCAACCCACATCCAGAAAACAGCACCCGGTCCACCGGCGGTGATGGCCAGCGCAACGCCTGCCAGGTTGCCGCTGCCGACGCGCGCGGCGAGACTGGTACACAATGATTGGAAAGAGGTTAAACCGCCTCGTTGCGGATGAATGCTATTTTTAAGACTTTTGCCAAACTGACGAATATAGCGAAATTGAACGAACCCAGAACGAAAAGTGAACCAACAGCCTGCGCCGAAGAGCAGGTAGATCATCACTGATCCCCATAGTACGTTGTTAATAAAAGAGAAAAAATCAGGCATTCGTATCCCTCTTGTCGCCGGCACGCGGTTACATTCCTGTGTAAACGTTACCAATTGATTAAGAATTATATACGATGTGCATTGGTAGATAACGCCTGTGTAGCATACTTGAGTTTTTGTTTAAAAATGGCGGGTGATATCAACGCCGTGTCAGAAATCCGAAACAGTCTTGCCTGGTGATAACCCTCTTGTCTGCGGTTGCGCTGTCGTTACGTCGTGATATCATCAGGGCAGACCGGTTACATCCCCCTAACAAGCTGTTTAAAGAGAAATACTATCATGACGGACAAATTGACCTCCCTTCGTCAGTACACCACTGTAGTGGCCGACACTGGGGACATTGCGGCAATGAAGCTGTATCAACCGCAGGATGCCACAACCAACCCTTCTCTCATTCTTAACGCAGCGCAAATTCCGGAATACCGTAAGTTGATTGATGATGCTGTCGCATGGGCGAAACAGCAGAGCAACGATCGCGCGCAGCAGGTAGTGGACGCGACCGACAAACTGGCAGTAAACATTGGCCTGGAAATTCTGAAACTGGTTCCGGGCCGTATCTCAACTGAAGTTGATGCGCGTCTTTCCTATGACACTGAAGCATCCATTGCGAAAGCAAAACGCCTGATCAAACTCTACAACGATGCTGGCATCAGCAACGATCGTATTCTGATCAAACTGGCGTCTACCTGGCAGGGTATCCGTGCTGCAGAACAGTTGGAAAAAGAAGGCATTAACTGTAACCTGACTCTGCTGTTCTCCTTCGCTCAGGCGCGTGCTTGTGCGGAAGCGGGTGTGTTCCTGATCTCTCCGTTTGTTGGCCGTATTCTTGACTGGTACAAAGCCAATACCGATAAGAAAGAGTACGCTCCAGCAGAAGATCCGGGTGTGGTTTCTGTATCTGAAATCTACCAGTACTACAAAGAGCACGGTTATGAAACCGTGGTTATGGGCGCAAGCTTCCGTAACATCGGCGAAATTCTGGAACTGGCAGGCTGCGACCGTCTGACCATCGCTCCGGCACTGCTGAAAGAGCTGGCTGAGAGCGAAGGGGCTATCGAACGTAAACTGTCTTACACTGGTGAAGTGAAAGCGCGTCCGGCGCGTATCACCGAGTCCGAGTTCCTGTGGCAGCACAACCAGGACCCAATGGCAGTAGATAAACTGGCGGAAGGTATCCGTAAGTTTGCTGTTGACCAGGAAAAACTGGAAAAAATGATCGGCGATCTGCTGTAATCATTCTTAGCGTGACCGGGAAGTCGGTCACGCTACCTCTTCTGAAGCCTGTCTGTCACTCCCTTCGCAGTGTATCATTCTGTTTAACGAGACTGTTTAAACGGAAAAATCTTGATGAATACTTTACGTATCGGCTTAGTTTCCATCTCTGATCGCGCGTCCAGCGGCGTTTATCAGGATAAAGGCATCCCCGCGCTGGAAGAATGGCTGATATCGGCGCTGACAACGCCGTTTGAACTGGAAACCCGCTTAATCCCCGATGAGCAGGCGATCATTGAGCAAACGTTGTGTGAGCTGGTGGATGAAATGAGTTGCCATCTGGTGCTGACAACCGGCGGTACTGGCCCGGCGCGCCGTGACGTAACGCCCGACGCAACGCTGGCAGTAGCTGACCGCGAGATGCCGGGCTTTGGTGAACAGATGCGCCAGATTAGCCTGCATTTTGTGCCAACTGCGATCCTTTCGCGCCAGGTAGGGGTGATTCGTAAGCAGGCACTGATTCTTAATTTACCCGGTCAGCCGAAGTCCATCAAAGAGACACTGGAAGGGGTGAAGGACGCTGAGGGTAAGGTCGTAGTACATGGCATTTTCGCCAGCGTGCCGTACTGCATTCAGTTGCTGGAAGGACCATACGTTGAAACGGCACCGGAAGTCGTTGCAGCATTCAGACCGAAGAGCGCAAGACGCGAAGTTAGCGAATAAAAAAATCCCCCCAGGCGGGGGGATCAGACTGATGACAAACGCAAAACTGCCTGATGCGCTACGCTTATCAGGCCTACGATCTTCCTGCAATATATTGAATTTGCATCATTATGTAGGCCGGATCAGGCGTTCATGCCGCATCCGGCATGAATAAAGCGCACGCTGATATCCCCCTGTCCGGGGGAGCTCAAACAATTAGTGGGATTCACCAATCGGCAGAACGGTACGGCCAAACTGTTCGTTCAGCACTTCACCCATTGCCAGATAAATTGCGCTGGCACCGCAGATCAGGCCAATCCAGCCTGCGAAGTGGATGATTGCTTCGTTACCGGCAATGTTACCGATAGCCAGCAGCGCAAACAGCACGGTCAGGCTGAAGAATACGAATTGCAGAACACGTGCGCCTTTCAGCGTGCCGAAGAACATAAACAGCGTAAACACGCCCCACAGACCCAGGTAGACACCGAGGAACTGCGCGTTGGGTGCATCGGTCAGGCCCAGTTTCGGCATCAGCAGAATCGCAACCAGCGTCAGCCAGAAAGAACCATAAGAGGTGAAGGCGGTTAACCCGAAAGTGTTTCCTTTTTTATACTCCAGCAGACCAGCAAAAATTTGCGCGATGCCGCCGTAGAAGATGCCCATGGCAAGAATAATACCGTCCAGAGCGAAATAACCCACGTTGTGCAGGTTAAGCAGAATGGTGGTCATGCCGAAGCCCATCAGGCCCAGCGGTGCCGGATTAGCCAACTTAGTGTTGCCCATAATTCCTCAAAAATCATCATTGAATGAATGGTGAAATAATTTCCCTGAATAACTGTAGTGATTTCAGGGCGCGGCATAATAATCAGCCAGTGGGGCAGTGTCTATGATCTTTTGAGGGGAAAATGAAAATTTTCCCCGGTATCCGGTATCAGACCTGAGTGGCGCTAACCATCCGGCGCAGGCAGGCAATTTGCAGTACCGCCGGAATGGTGACGCGATAGGCGCTACCGCTGACGGCTTTAACTCCGTTTAATGCCGCGCCCACAGGGCCACCTAGCCCCGCGCCGCGCAGCAAACCATGCCCAAGCACGCTCATTGCTGCGTGGGTGCGTAAAATGCGGGTCAATTGGCTGGAAAGCAGATGCGACACACCTTTTGCCAACAATTTGTCTTTCATCAGCAGCGGTAATAGCTCTTCCAGCTCGTTGACTCTGGCATCGACCGCCTGGAGAAATTCCTGCTTATGTTCCTCGTCCATTTTCTTCCAGGTATTACGCAGAAATTGTTCCAGTAACTGTTGCTCAATTTCAAAGGTAGACATCTCTTTATCGGCTTTCAGCTTCAGCCGTTTTGAGACGTCGAGCAAAATAGCCCGATACAGCTTGCCGTGTCCGCGAAGTTTGTTAGCGATACTATCGCCGCCAAAATGTTGTAATTCTCCGGCAATCAGCTGCCAGTTGCGGCGATGCTGCTCGGGATGCCCTTCCATCGATTTGAACAGTTCATTACGCATCAGAACGCTGGAGAGTCGCGTTTTGCCTTTTTCGTTATGGGTGAGCAAACGGGCGAAATTGGTCAGCTGCTCCTCACTACAATGCTGGAGAAAATCCAGATCTGAATCACTCAGGTAATTAACATTCATTTATTGGGGATTCTCTGTTCAAGCGTTAGTCGTCGCCGATAATTTTCAGCGTGGCCATATCGGACGAGTTCACTGTATGACCGGAAAAGGTGATTTTTGACACGCAGCGTTTGTTGTCGTTATCGCTGTTAATGTTGATCCAGCTGGTGGTTTGCCCTTCTTTAATTTCTGCGGGAACATGCAGACTTTGGCTGGCGCTACGGGCGGCTTTGAAATAAACCGACGCGCCGCTCAACTGTAAATCGCCATGATCGGCGGTGAGTTGGATACGTTTTACGATGCGGCAAACGGGGAGTTTCAGCGCCAGATCGTTGGTTTCGTTACGCGGCATCGCAATGACGCCGAGGATTTTATGGTCGTTAGCTTGCGCCGTGCAGCACAGCATAAGGCCAAGTACCAGGCTGGCGGAAATCGTAAAAACGGATTTCATAAAGATTCTCTTAGCGGGGAGCAGTAGGGGATGAATAGCTACTAGTTTACTGCTGACGAAAAGAAGATTCAGGTATGTAATCTTTTCTTTTTATTACAATTTTTTGGTGAATGCCTTGTGTTGAATTCATTCTTTATATGAATAAAACGGCTGTCTGTTTCATGTCTTCTTCCGGCATATCACGAAATTTCTGCGCAAAAGCACAAAAAATTTTTGCATCTCCCCCTTGATGACGTGGGTTACGACCCCATTTAGTAGTCAACCGCAGTGAGTGAGTCTGCAAAAAAATGAAATTGGGCAGTTGAAACCAGACGTTTCGCCCCTATTACAGACTCATACCACATGATGACCGAATATATAGTGGAGACGTTTAGATGGGTAAAATTATTGGTATCGACCTGGGTACTACCAACTCTTGTGTAGCGATTATGGATGGCACCACTCCTCGTGTGCTGGAGAACGCCGAAGGCGATCGCACCACGCCTTCTATCATTGCCTATACCCAGGATGGTGAAACTCTGGTTGGTCAGCCGGCTAAACGTCAGGCAGTGACGAACCCGCAAAACACCCTGTTTGCGATTAAACGCCTGATTGGCCGCCGCTTCCAGGACGAAGAAGTACAGCGTGATGTTTCCATCATGCCGTTCAAAATTATTGCTGCTGATAACGGCGACGCATGGGTCGAAGTTAAAGGCCAGAAAATGGCACCGCCGCAGATCTCTGCTGAAGTGCTGAAAAAAATGAAGAAAACCGCGGAAGATTACCTGGGCGAACCGGTAACTGAAGCTGTTATCACTGTACCGGCATACTTTAACGATGCACAGCGTCAGGCAACTAAAGACGCAGGCCGTATCGCTGGTCTGGAAGTAAAACGTATCATCAACGAACCGACCGCAGCTGCGCTGGCTTACGGTCTGGACAAAGGTACTGGTAACCGTACTATCGCGGTTTATGACCTTGGTGGTGGTACTTTCGATATCTCCATTATCGAAATCGACGAAGTTGACGGCGAAAAAACCTTCGAAGTTCTGGCAACCAACGGTGATACCCACTTAGGTGGTGAAGACTTCGACAGCCGTCTGATCAACTATCTGGTTGAAGAATTCAAGAAAGATCAGGGTATTGACCTGCGTAACGACCCGCTGGCAATGCAGCGCCTGAAAGAAGCGGCAGAAAAAGCGAAAATCGAGCTGTCTTCCGCTCAACAGACCGACGTTAACCTGCCGTACATCACTGCAGATGCGACCGGTCCGAAACACATGAACATCAAAGTGACTCGTGCGAAACTGGAAAGCCTGGTGGAAGACCTGGTGAACCGTTCCATCGAGCCGCTGAAAGTTGCTCTGCAGGACGCTGGCCTGTCCGTATCTGATATCGACGATGTTCTCCTCGTTGGTGGTCAGACTCGTATGCCAATGGTTCAGAAGAAAGTTGCTGAGTTCTTTGGTAAAGAGCCGCGTAAAGACGTTAACCCGGACGAAGCTGTGGCAATCGGTGCTGCCGTTCAGGGTGGTGTACTGACTGGCGACGTGAAAGACGTACTGCTGCTGGACGTTACCCCGCTGTCTCTGGGTATCGAAACCATGGGCGGTGTAATGACTACGCTTATCGCGAAAAACACGACTATCCCGACCAAGCACAGCCAGGTGTTCTCTACCGCTGAAGACAACCAGTCTGCGGTAACCATCCACGTGCTGCAGGGTGAACGTAAACGTGCGGCTGATAACAAATCTCTGGGTCAGTTCAACCTGGATGGCATCAACCCGGCACCGCGCGGCATGCCGCAGATCGAAGTTACCTTCGATATCGATGCTGACGGTATCCTGCACGTTTCCGCGAAAGACAAAAACAGCGGTAAAGAGCAGAAGATCACCATCAAGGCTTCTTCTGGTCTGAACGAAGATGAAATCCAGAAAATGGTACGCGACGCTGAAGCTAACGCCGAAGCAGACCGTAAGTTTGAAGAGCTGGTACAGACCCGCAACCAGGGCGACCATCTGCTGCACAGTACCCGTAAGCAGGTTGAAGAAGCAGGCGACAAACTGCCGGCTGACGACAAAACTGCTATCGAGTCTGCGCTGACTGCACTGGAAACTGCTCTGAAAGGTGAAGACAAAGCCGCTATCGAAGCGAAAATGCAGGAGCTGGCACAGGTTTCCCAGAAACTGATGGAAATCGCCCAGCAGCAACATGCCCAGCAGCAGACTGCCGGTGCTGATGCTTCTGCAAACAACGCAAAAGATGACGATGTTGTCGACGCCGAGTTTGAAGAAGTCAAAGACAAAAAATAATCGCCCTATAAACGGGTAATTATACTGACACGGGCGAAGGGGATTTTCCTCTCCGCCCGTGCATTCATCTAGGGGCAATTAAAAAAAGATGGCGAAGCTTGATTATTACGAGATTTTAGGCGTTTCCAGAACAGCGGAAGAGCGTGAAATCAAAAAGGCCTACAAACGCCTGGCCATGAAATATCACCCGGACCGTAACCAGGGTGACAAAGAGGCCGAGGCGAAATTTAAAGAGATCAAGGAAGCTTATGAAGTTCTGACCGACTCGCAAAAACGCGCGGCATATGATCAGTATGGTCATGCGGCGTTTGAGCAAGGCGGCATGGGCGGCGGCGGTTTTGGCGGCGGCGCAGACTTCAGCGATATTTTTGGTGACGTTTTCGGCGATATTTTTGGCGGCGGACGTGGTCGTCAACGTGCGGCGCGTGGTGCTGATTTACGCTATAACATGGAGCTCACCCTCGAAGAAGCTGTACGTGGCGTGACCAAAGAGATCCGCATTCCGACTCTGGAAGAGTGTGACGTTTGCCACGGTAGCGGTGCAAAACCAGGCACGCAGCCGCAGACCTGTCCGACCTGTCATGGTTCTGGTCAGGTGCAGATGCGCCAGGGCTTCTTCGCTGTACAGCAGACCTGTCCGCACTGTCAGGGGCGCGGTACGCTTATCAAAGATCCATGCAACAAGTGTCATGGTCATGGTCGCGTTGAGCGCAGCAAAACGCTGTCCGTTAAAATCCCGGCAGGGGTGGACACTGGAGATCGCATCCGTCTTGCGGGCGAAGGTGAAGCGGGCGAACACGGCGCACCGGCAGGCGATCTGTACGTTCAGGTACAGGTTAAACAGCACCCGATTTTCGAGCGTGAAGGCAACAACCTGTATTGCGAAGTGCCGATCAACTTCGCTATGGCAGCTCTGGGTGGCGAAATCGAAGTGCCGACCCTTGATGGGCGCGTTAAACTGAAAGTGCCTGGCGAAACCCAGACCGGTAAGCTGTTCCGTATGCGCGGTAAAGGCGTCAAGTCTGTTCGCGGCGGTGCGCAAGGTGACTTGCTGTGCCGCGTTGTTGTCGAAACACCGGTAGGTCTGAACGAGAAGCAGAAACAGCTGCTGCAAGAGCTGCAAGAAAGCTTCGGTGGCCCAACCGGCGAGCACAACAGCCCGCGCTCGAAGAGCTTCTTCGATGGCGTGAAGAAGTTTTTTGACGACCTGACTCGCTAACGCCCTGAAAAGCCTGCCCGTGGGCAGGCCAGGGTAAAAATAGGGTGCGTTGAAGATATGCAAGCACCTGTAAAGTGGCGGGGGGCACTCCCCCCCGCTGCTCTTACTCGGGTTCGTAAGCCGGGAAAACAGCAACCCCCCTCCTGCCCGTTCGGGTGTGAACCTCCCAGAGGGCTTTTTTCCTTTCCCGTGGCGCCCCCCCGGCGGGGGGAGAAAAGACGGTCCAGGGGGCAAACAACCCC
>NZ_LFHY01000021.1:0-33915 GCF_001660175.1 Escherichia sp. B1147 | reverse complement strand
TAGCGCCGATGGTAGTGTGGGGTCTCCCCATGCGAGAGTAGGGAACTGCCAGGCATCAAATTAAGCAGTAAGCCGGTCATAAAACCGGTGGTTGTAAAAGAATTCGGTGGAGCGGTAGTTCAGTCGGTTAGAATACCTGCCTGTCACGCAGGGGGTCGCGGGTTCGAGTCCCGTCCGTTCCGCCACTTATTAAGAAGCCTCGAGTTAACGCTCGAGGTTTTTTTTAGTCTGTATTTCTATTTTTGCTAAAATCGCAAAAATTCTCTGCGTTTTACGCTCTTTTTCCGCAACAGTCTGAAGCCCATAATCATCTCAGTTAACGAACATAGCATTAAAAGAGGCATATTATGGCTATCCCTGCATTTGGTTTAGGTACTTTCCGTCTTAAAGACGACGTTGTTATTTCATCTGTGAAAACGGCGCTAGAACTTGGCTATCGTACAATTGATACCGCACAAATCTATGATAACGAAGCGGCAGTAGGTCAGGCGATTACAGAAAGCGGCGTGCCACGTAATGAACTCTACATCACCACTAAAATCTGGATTGAAAACCTCAGTAAAGACAAACTGATCCCAAGCCTGAAAGAGAGCCTGCAAAAGCTGCGTACCGATTATGTTGATCTGACACTGATCCACTGGCCGTCACCAAATGATGCGGTATCAGTCGAAGAGTTTATGCAGGCGCTGCTGGATGCGAAAAAACAAGGGCTGACGCGTGAGATCGGTATTTCCAACTTCACGATCCCATTGATGGAAAAAGCGATTGCTGCTGTTGGTGTTGAAAACATCGCCACCAACCAAATTGAACTCTCTCCTTATCTGCAAAACCGTAAAGTGGTGGACTGGGCCAAACAGCACGGCATTCATATTACTTCCTATATGACGCTGGCATATGGTAAAGCCCTGAAAGATGAAGTTATTGCTCGCATAGCAGCAAAACACAATGCGACCCCGGCACAAGTGATCCTGTCGTGGGCTATGGGGGAAGGTTACTCGGTGATTCCATCTTCTACCAAACGTGAAAACCTGGCGAGCAACCTGCAGGCAGTTAATTTACAGCTTGATGCCGAAGATAAAAAAGCGATCGCCGCACTGGATTGCAACGACCGCCTGGTAAGTCCGGAAGGGCTGGCTCCTGAATGGGATTAAGCCTCTCTGACAGCTCCTCCGGGAGCTGTTTTTACATGCTCGCTAAGGAAATCGATAAAGGCCCGGATGCGCGTACTTACTGCACGGTCGCTGTAATAGACGGCGCTAAAGGGCATTTCTACCGGCAGTACTTTATCTGCCATTAACTCCACCAGTTCACCACGAGCAATTTCTCTGTCGATCATATAGTCGGACAAACACGCAATTCCATTGCCACTCAGGCAAAGCTGTTTCAGCGTTTCTCCACTATTGGATGACAAACCGTACTGCACTTCATGTAATTGCCCATCACTACAGGCTATAGGCCAGGTATTGAGGGAAGCGGGTTCAGTGAATCCCAGGCAAACATGTTGCTTTAAATCGTCAATAGTTTCTGGCTTGCCATAGCGGGCAATATAATCAGGGGAGGCGATAATTTTTCGATAACTGTTAAACAATGGCCTGGCACGTAAACTGGAATCTGTTAACGTACCGGCGCGAATCGCGACGTCCACTTTTCTTTCAATCAAATTAATAATCGTCTCAGAGGAGACTAACGACAAAGTCACCTCCGGATACCGTTCACGAAATGGCTTAATTAACGGCATTAGAAAGTGCAGCACCACGGGAGTTGCAGCATCGATCCGTAACAGTCCGCGCGGCGTATTACGCGTCTCCATAATTTCTGATTCAGCCGCAGCCATCTCCTGCAAAATCAACTGCACGCGACGAAAATAACGCTCGCCTTCTTCCGTCAGGCTAAGTTGTCGCGTGGTGCGATTAAGCAAGCTTACGCCGAGTTTCATTTCCAGCTTCTTTACTGCCCGGCTTACCGCTGAGTTCGCTTGCCCTAATTGTTCGGCTGCCCGGCTAAAGCTTCCGCTTTCGACAACCGAAACAAAAATAGCGAGTTCTTCCGACGTAGCTTTCATTTTTGCCTCTGTCGCAAATATAAGAGAGATTGTGGATTTATTTGTTATTAAACCATTCGGGTAGGTGATATGTCATCCGATTTAATGAGCTCAATAAAGAGTAAAATTCAGTCCGGCGTAAGTACTTGCTTACATAACAATCTACAATTGCTCGTTGAAAGAGTGAGTTAAAATCCCTATAACAGTAGAACCCTCCTGAATGCGGAAGGGGTGACGTAATAGAGGTTTCAAAGTCAAAAGTGCGAAAAAACACCTATGCCATGCGCTATGTTGCCGGACAACCTGCGGAAAGGATTTTACCGCCGGGGTCTTTTGCGAGCATTGGCCAGGCATTACCGCCCGGAGAACCGTTAAGTACCGAAGAGCGTATTCGGATCCTGGTGTGGAACATATACAAACAGCAACGTGCTGAATGGTTGTCTGTACTGAAAAACTACGGCAAAGATGCACATCTGGTTTTATTACAGGAAGCGCAAACAACGCCAGAGTTAGTAGAGTTTGCGACTGCTAACTATCTTGCTGCCGATCAGGTACCCGCTTTCGTGCTGCCGCAGCATCCTTCCGGTGTAATGACCCTTTCGGCGGCGCATCCCATTTATTGCTGTCCATTACGTGAACGTGAACCTATTTTACGTCTCGCGAAATCCGCGCTGGTGACGGTCTACCCTTTACCTGATACCCGCCTGTTGATGGTCGTCAATATTCACGCCGTCAATTTTAGTCTGGGCGTAGATGTTTACAGTAAGCAGTTACTTCCTATTGGCGATCAGATTGCCCATCACAGCGGCCCAGTCATTATGGCGGGAGATTTCAATGCCTGGAGCCGTAGAAGGATGAACGCGCTATATCGCTTTGCGCGGGAAATGTCGCTGCGCCAGGTGCGTTTTACTGATGATCAGCGTCGACGGGCATTTGGCCGACCGCTTGATTTTGTTTTCTACCGTGGTTTGAACGTCAGCGAAGCTTCTGTACTGGTGACGCGCGCTTCTGACCACAATCCGCTACTCGTTGAATTCAGTCCCGGCAAGCCTGATAAATAAGGTATGTCAGGTCTGCCACAGGGCAGACCAACGTTTGGCACTGCCCTTTTATACTCAAACAACAAAAGGACAGCGCAATGGCAACAAAATCCCACCATAACCACGTAGAAAAGCAGTTTAGTTCTCAAGCCAGCGAATATCTGACCAGTACCGTACATGCTTCCGGGCGAGATTTACAGCGCCTGGCGGTGCGTCTGGCTGATTATCCTGATGCGAGTGTACTCGATATGGGTTGTGGAGCAGGGCATGCCAGCTTTGTCGCTGCGCAAAACGTGAAAGCGGTGGTGGCGTATGACTTATCTGCCCAAATGCTGGATGTCGTTGTACAGGCTGCCGAAGCCCGACAACTGAAAAATATCACCACCCGTCAGGGGTATGCCGAAAGTCTGCCATTTGCCGAAAACTCCTTTGATATTGTTATCAGTCGTTATTCTGCCCATCACTGGCATGATGTTGGTGCAGCGCTGCGAGAAGTTAATCGGGTATTGAAGCCTGGTGGTCTGCTGATTGTGATGGATGTCATGTCGCCAGGGCATCCGGTACGCGATATCTGGTTACAGACGGTAGAGGCGTTACGCGATATATCGCATGTGCGTAACTACGCCAGTGGTGAGTGGTTGACGTTAATTAATGAAGCCAATTTGGTTGTTGGTAATTTAATTACGGATAAATTACCGCTGGAATTTTCTTCATGGGTCGCGAGAATGCGCACGCCAGAAGTGTTAGTGGACGCTATTCGCGTTTACCAACAGAGCGCATCGACTGAGGTGAAAACGTATTTTTCCTTGCAGCAAGATGGCTCTTTCACCAGTGATATCATCATGGTGGAAGCACATAAAGCGGCATAAATAAAAAAGGCACCGGGGGAATCGGTGCCTTTTTGTTATCTGGTTTGTCAGGAGTCTGGCATGTTGTTGTTTTTCACAAACAACGTCAGCTTATCGCCTGGTTGCAGATTCGCAGTATCACTATTCCAGCGCATTACATCTTTGATGTTTACGCCGTGGCGTTTAGCAATGCTTGAAAGCGAATCACCTTTGCGCACACGATACGTAATGCTGTCACTGTTGTTTGCCAGTCGCTGTGCACTACTACCTGCACCAATCGTCAGGCTTTGGCCTGGTTTCAGCTTAGAACCGCGCAGATTGTTCCACTGCTGCAAATTCTTTGTGCTTACGCCGAGGCGTGAAGCGATGCTTGAAAGCGTGTCGCCAGAGCGCACAGTGTAAACACGACTGTTAAGCGGCGTATTGTCGGCAACCAGTGTCGACTGTACAGCAGCAATTTCGCCGGAAGCCAGAGATTCACGCAGTTGATCTGCATGCTTCTTTGGCACCATCACGTACTGTGGACCACTTGCGCCCAGCGTGGAGCCTTTCACGCCAGCGTTGAATGTCTTCAGCTTGCTGACGGAAATTCCCGCCATATCTGCAACCTTCGCCATATCAACCGGGCTACTTAGGTGTACACGCGCCAGAGCACGGCTTTCATCGGTCGTTGGCAGACGTACGCCATAACGTTTGCTGTTTTTGAGAATATCGCTCAATGCCAGCATTTTAGGCACGTACTGCTTCGTTTCCTGCGGCAACGGTAACGACCAGAAGTCCGTGGATTTTCCACGTGCTTTGTTCGTTTTAATTGCCTTCATGACTCGACCTTCGCCGCTGTTATAAGCCGCTACGGTCAGAAGCCAGTCGCCGTCAAACATCTTGTTCAGACGCTGCATCATGTTCAGCGCGGCAGTTGTTGAAGCAACAACATCGCGACGCGCGTCATAATTGCGGGTCTGTTTCAAACCATAATTGCGCCCCGTACTCGGAATGATCTGCCAAATGCCTGCGGCATTGGCGCCAGACGTCGCGTGAGGATCAAAAGCGCTCTCCACTATGGGTAGTAGTACCAGTTCCATAGGCATGTTACGTTTTTTAACTTGCCCGGCTATCCAGTACATATACGGCTCTGCCCGTAAAGTTACATCGTGGAGATAGCTCTTATTGCGTAAATATTTCTGTTTCTGTTCGCGAATCCGGTCGTTTTCCGGAATTCCCATCTTTAGCTCGTCGCCTATGAAAGCCCACAAGTCACCATCTGGCGCGATAGACGTCCCATCGTCCATCCATCGTGCCTGACTTGTAAACTTTGCTGCTTCCCCTTGACCAGCTGCAGAAAGGCTCTGTGCGTGCTGTTGGACGTTACCGGTACTCTGGCAACCCACGAGCAGGACAGAGGCGAGTAATATCGCTTTTGCCTTCATGTGTGTGTCAATAGTTGCTTAAAAGACGACCGATCATAACGGCGAACGAAGCCGATGACAAGAAAGTTTTATCAGAATCTATCTTTCTTTGACCTTAACCAGGCAAAACGCTCCTCAGGTTGTTGCAATAATGTTTCTTTATTAATTACATTAATCAAATCAATATCTTCTGTTCTTAAAAAAACATTAATTTTCCGCTCATTTTTCAGAATTACGGGGAGTGTTATTTGATTTTTTGCCCGTAACTCAATAACTTTACGATAATAATCATTTATGGACAAATCGTGCGGAAGAATACTCAAGGCAAACTTCATATTTGATAAAGTATATTCATGAGCACAACATACCAGGGTATCGTCAGGTAGAGCACTTAATTTTTTAAGTGATTGATACATTTGAGAAGCTGTGCCTTCAAATAAACGCCCGCAGCCACCAGAAAAAAGAGTATCACCGCAAAATAGATAAGGATTACTGAAGTAACAGATATGTCCTAAAGTGTGACCTGGTGTAGCAATTACACTAAATTCATGCCCCAAAACGAAGGCGGTATCGCCATCTTTGACTACCTGCGTTGTTCCCTTATCTTGTGTCTCTTGTGGACCGTAGACCACAATTTGCGGAAACTTTTCCACCAGTTCTTTCACGCCGCCAACGTGATCGTGATGATGGTGTGTGAGAAATATTGCCTCCGGTTGCCAGTTGTTGGCAGCAATGGCCTTGACTACCGGCTCCGCTTCTCCAGGATCGACAATCAGGCAACGGCCTGCTTCATCAGTCAAAACCCAGATGTAATTGTCATCAAAGGCGGAAATACTGTTAAGATTCATAGATTACCTCTCAGTGTGAAACGGAAGGTTGTGATGAAACCGGCAAGGAACCCTCAAACAGTCGTGGCTCCTGATTGCTGGGGCGATTTGCCCTGGGGAGAGCTTTATCGCAAGGCGCTGGAGCGCCAGCTCAACCCATGGTTCACGAAAATGTATGGTTTTCATCTGCTTAAGATTGGCAATTTAAGCGCAGAAATCAATTGCGAAGCGTGCGCGGTTTCTCATCAAGTGAATGTTTCTGCGCAAGGAACACCCGTCCAGGTGCAGGCAGATCCGCTTCATCTTCCTTTTGCTGATAAATCCGTCGATGTTTGTTTACTGGCACATACGTTGCCATGGTGCACCGATCCGCATCGTTTATTGCGTGAAGCCGATCGGGTATTGATTGATGATGGCTGGCTGGTAATTAGCGGCTTCAATCCCATCAGTTTAATGGGATTACGCAAACTTGTGCCGGTATTGCGAAAAACATCGCCCTATAACAGCCGGATGTTTACCCTTATGCGGCAACTGGACTGGCTCTCTTTGTTGAATTTTGAAGTGCTACACGCCAGCCGTTTCCACGTTCTCCCGTGGAACAAACATGGTGGAAAACTATTGAGCGCGCATATTCCTGCGCTTGGTTGCTTACAACTTATCGTTGCCCGGAAACGGACTATTCCTTTAACTCTCAACCCGATAAAACAGAGCAAAAACAAACCGCGAATTCGCCAGGCGGTCGGCGCCACCCGGCAATTTCGTAAACCACAGGCTTAAACTTCTGCTTGATAACCTGTATCTTCTAGCGTGGGATTCATTGCCGCAGCACGTGCCAGTTCATCACAGCGTTCGTTTTCTGGATGCCCGGCATGACCTTTTACCCATTCCCATTTGATTTGATGCTGCCCCAGTGCTGCATCAAGACGTTGCCAGAGATCAACATTTTTTACTGGTTTTTTATCTGCTGTTTTCCAGCCACGTTTTTTCCAGTTATGGATCCACTGGGTGATCCCCTGGCGAACGTACTGGCTGTCGGTACTCAGAATGACTTCACAGTGTTCTTTTAACGCTTCCAGCGCGACAATAGCGGCCATCAACTCCATACGGTTGTTGGTGGTACGGGTGTAGCCAGCGCTAAACGTTTTTTCGCGTCCACGATAGCGTAAAATAGCACCGTAACCTCCCGGTCCTGGATTACCCAGACACGAACCATCGGTGAAAATTTCTACCTGTTTAAGCATCTCTGGTAGACTTCCTGTAATTGAATCGAACTGTAAAATGACAAGTCTGACATAAATGACCGCTATGAGCACTGCAATTACACGCCAGATCGTTCTCGATACCGAAACCACAGGTATGAACCAGATTGGCGCGCACTATGAAGGCCACAAGATCATTGAGATTGGTGCCGTGGAAGTGGTGAACCGTCGTCTGACGGGCAATAACTTCCACGTTTATCTGAAGCCCGATCGGCTGGTGGATCCAGAAGCCTTTGGCGTACACGGTATTGCCGATGAGTTTTTACTTGATAAGCCCACGTTTGCCGATGTGGCTGATGAATTTATGGATTATATCCGTGGCGCGGAGCTGGTGATCCATAACGCCGCGTTCGATATCGGCTTTATGGACTATGAGTTTTCTCTGCTCAAGCGGGATATTCCGAAGACCAATACCTTCTGTAAAGTCACCGATAGCCTTGCGGTAGCGAGGAAAATGTTTCCCGGCAAGCGCAACAGCCTCGATGCGTTATGCGCTCGCTACGAAATAGATAACAGTAAACGTACGCTGCACGGGGCATTACTCGATGCCCAGATCCTTGCTGAAGTTTATCTGGCGATGACAGGTGGTCAAACGTCGATGGCTTTTGCGATGGAAGGAGAGACACAGCAGCAACAAGGTGAAGCAACAATTCAGCGTATAGTGCGCCAGGCAAGTAAGTTACGCGTTGTTTTTGCGACAGATGAAGAGCTTGCCGCGCATGAAGCCCGTCTCGATCTGGTGCAGAAGAAAGGCGGAAGCTGCCTTTGGCGGGCCTAATTAACCGTTTAAGGCGCTAAAAATAGCAGGTTGGGCGATTTTTGCAGCAAACGATTCAAAAGAAGAGAAAAACCGTTGACGAAGGACGAGGCAATCCGTAATATTCGCCTCGTTCCCAACGGAACACAACGCGGAGCGGTAGTTCAGTCGGTTAGAATACCTGCCTGTCACGCAGGGGGTCGCGGGTTCGAGTCCCGTCCGTTCCGCCAAATTCACTCATGAAAATGAGTCAGAGAACCTCAAAATTTTTAATTTTGAGGTTTTTTTATATTTAAATTCTGCCATTTCTTCATTCAATAATGTTACTCTGATATAAATGCGTTAACCGCGTATTATAGTCCATTTGTAATTATTCAACATTATTATAATTATCCAATTTAAATATATTCATACATTATGAATTTTATTTTTATATTGATTTAATGAATTTATGTTTATCATTATTTTGGTTTGTTCTGATTCAAGTAGAGTATATAATTAGAACTCGTTATCAGTGCTAAACATTATAATTATTATGACAGGCGAGGGATTGTCCGATTATGAATTCAAAAACGACTTGTTGCATATGCTTATTGTTCTCGCTTCTCTCGGGATGTTCCTCTGAATCTCCTATTGATGCAAAGAAAAAAAAAGCCCCAGCTACACAAAGTAATATTAATAAAAACGCTCCCCAACAACTGACAGACAAAGACCTGTTTGGTAATGAAACCACTCTGGCTGTTTCCGAGGAGGACATCCAGGCTGCCCTTGAGGGAGAGGAGTTTCGCGTTCCTCTTAATTCACCTGTAATTCTTGTTCAATCAGGTAGCCGTGCACCGGAAACCATCATGCAGGAGGAGATGAGAAAATATTATACAGTTGCCACATTTTCTGGCATTCCTGACAGGCAAAAGCCTGTAACTTGTAATAAAGACAAAAACAAAGACGAAAACCAGAATGTTGCAGATGCTGAAAATATGAACTGGATGCAGGCACTGCGTTTTGTTGCGGCAAAAGGCCATCAGAAAGCGATTATTGTTTACCAGGATACGCTGCAGACAGGAAAATATGACTCTGGATTGAAATCAATAGTTTGGTCAGATTATAAAAATCAAAAATTGACTGATACGATGTCACTGCGTTATTTGGTGCGCTTCACGTTGGTGGATGTGGCTACAGGTGAGTGGGCTACCTGGTCGCCGGTGAATTATGAATCGAAAGTGATTTTTCCGCAGATAGGGAATAAAAATTCTGGCAGCCTTGATGTGGCAGAACAGCAGGTTTCGCAACTTAAGCAGAAAACGTACGCAGCAGTGGTTAAAGATCTGGTGAATCGCTATCAGTAGTCAGGTTTAATACCAGACGTTTTAATGGTACTTAGCAAGAAGGGGTATTTTTTCTATTCTACAGTCTGGAGCAAGTCTGTTAATTGATTTAACATATATATTTTTCTTCAGTAGTAGTAAGAAGCCGTTTTAAAGTTATTTATTGCCTTCTCAATATATAAGCTGAGGATCGAGTTTTCGGTTGAACTGTCAAAAATACATCATATAAATCTATAAAAACAGCCGGTACGGTTAATCAAGAATTTTTATTCGTGATTAACCGTACTTTATCATTTTATCCTATAATATTAAGCTGTCTTTTAAAGATATATCAATAATGCAGATGAAAGACTCCCCTGGCAACTTAGAAAATCCGTTCACTCCAAAGGCTGTATGCACTGGTTCCGGCGACACTGTGCTCCCAGTTGATACTCTCATACGTAAATGATACAGACTCTTCCGGCTGCCCAGGGCTGTCGGTAATGGTGTGGGGAACGGTAAGACCGATGTTTGAGATCCGGGCGTTAGTCAGTTTCAGCTTGTAGTACGGTTCATTAATACCAAAGCGGTTGGTGCGGTAGAATACAAAATCACAGGTCAGGCATTCATTTTCTGAAATGGCCTTTCCCAGCAAGGGGGAGGATTTGTCCACCGGTTTCGTGATGGTCAGCTCCTGATGGTTGACGTTCTGCGCGCGGCTCAGACCATGCAACAATGAGGTCACCATGATTTGATCCTGATGTGCAATTTGGGCTTTGTTACCGATGGACGGCATAGATGAACATCCGGACGATATCAGACCCTGAAGTTCTCCGTTTAGTGTCAGATAGACGGGATTTGCCATTGTTATTCTCCTTAACCTCAATGAGTCGGAGGGACTGGCCCGGTTCTGTTATCCGATGCCATATCCTGTCCGGTATTTTTCAGCAGCAGCCAGCGGCTTAACAGCCCGTCCAGCCGTTCGTGGATCTCTTTTTCCAGCACCTGTGTGTCCTGACCCAGTGCACGAGTCTCCTGGTACTGCGTCAGAATGTATTCCAGCGGTGTTTCCTGATTAAGTAACCGTTCTGCCTGCCAGGTCACCGTTTTGATATATGAGAGGGTGAATCCCTGTTTCTCCGTCTCCTTCTTCATCATCAGATCCGCAAAGTCCCGCAAATTCTTCCGCGCTTGTTGCCAGCCCTTCATCTGCGGACTGGCTTGCGCCCGGTTTCTCAGCGTGTTACTCCACGTTCGGCTGGCTTCCTGCTGTTGTAGGCTTTCCGGCCAGAGGGAGTCTGCGGTGTGCATCATCTGCATTCCGGTTTCTAGCGGCTGTAGTGGTGGGGCATTCAGAAGCCGTTGCAGGTAAAGTTCATAATCCTTTATTGTCGGTGAGGTCAGCCAGACTGTGGCGGCTCCCTGTGCAGTATCCCTGACCTGCGCAAGCTGCTGCTGCATTGGGGACGCCTGCCACCACCACAGCGCTGCGGCGAGAACGGCAGTAGTGGCGGCACCGGCAACAAAACCTTTTACCATGCCGCCCTGTCTGGCGTTGTCGGCGTTATCTGCCACACCGCGCACTTCTACTCGCATTTTCGGCAGGTCGGGAAGGGGAGGCATGGCTTCCACTGTCGCGGAGTCTGTGCTTTCCGGCGCATAGACCAGCGTTCTGCCCGTTGTCTGCGCCGCCCTATAGGTATGATTTCCGGGCTGCGGTTCAAACCGCTTGCGTGTGTTCTGCACAAAATAAAGCAGGTTTTCCACGCGCGGCTGGCGCTTCAGTTCCACCTGCTGGAGCTTGTCGCAGATAAGCTGCAAAGCCCGTTCCGTGCGGTAGAGCAACGGCAGATCGTCTTCGGAAAAAGACACCTGTTGACGCAGGATATTGCCGGTGCGGGTGTTGAACCAGTCCAGCATCTCAGTTCGCGCCGGGCCACCCTGCGGCCAGAATTTATCCCATTCGTGGTTGATCATCGCCGCCAGCAGTTCCGCTCCCTCACAGAACCCTGCCAGTCCCTGATTACGGGTACGCGCCAGCGTATAGTAGGTGGCGGTATGCAAATCCACCCCATTGGCCTTGAAAATCGACAGCGCCAGCGATTCCACCAGTTTCCAGTTCAGCTCTGGCTGTGACGGGTGGTTAGCCTTGTTAATTTCTTCGCGGATGGCGCTGAACTCCGGCAGGGCGCGCGGATCGCTGCCGGTAACGATAGTTTGTGTCAGTGCGTTGTTGCTCATCACTATCCCCTTAATACAACGTATCCGGTAAATGGAACTGGCTGAACAGACCGCCGGTGAACGGGTTATCTTCGGTATCCACATGCACCCGGTAAACCATCGCGCCACCGTCCACGTTAAAGCGCACGTTAAAGGTGTCACTGGTCACGTTGGTTAACTGGCCCGCGCCGAACAGGCGGAACTGCGCCCATGGTCCATTGAAAGCGATACTGCGCGGGGCTCCGCCGCTGGTGCCAATCAGCGTCAGCTTGCTTTCATTGCCTTCACGCATGTTGTTCGGCCAGACCAGATGGGCGGTGTAGTTGCGTCCCTGGCTGTAGTCCACTAACTGGCCGTCCAGGTTCAGTACGCTGCGCCGCTTGTTGCCGGAAAGCGATACGGTTTCCACGGCAAACTGTGCGCCCAGCCCGTTCTGCTGGCTGAAGAAGATGTCGCGGATTTTCTGCGCGGTATCCAGTTGTTGCCGGATATCTTCACGGATCAACACTCTGCCGTCCTCGCCAAAGGCCAGATCGTTTTCCAGGAACAGGCGCAGGTTGTCTTTGTAGAAGGCGTCCAGAATGCCATCCGGTTTAAAGAAACGCTCAAACGCATCCAGTGAGGCATCCTGTGGGGCGCGTGGATTAAACGGATAATTGTCGGCAAGCTGTTCGTTGAAGGGTTTCACTACATTGTCGCGCCAGTCCACTTCCATGTAATGAACGGCTTCCACCATCACCACATGCCAGGCCTGATCCGCCAGCTTGCCCACCCAGCGGTTAAGCGGCGCAGGCAGGGTTTTCGCCATCTGGCGGGTGGCGAAGATCGGATCGCTGTTGTTTTGATCCAGCCGCAGTTGTACTGCTTTCAGCGCCGATTTGCCCGGCACCGGCGCGTTCTGGATCGCCAGCAGGTAACGGTGCAGATCGGTCAATTGCTGGTACACGGCCTGTAGCGTACTCGCCTTGTCCTTTTGCTCCTCCAGTGCGCTGTTTTCCGGTGCGAACTCATGCCCCAGCCGGGACAAGAGGCGGTAATCCAGCTCATTTATCGCCGCCTCCCGCTCCTTATCATCCAGTTTTCCGGAGAGCGTCAGCGCGTGAGTATTATCGCGCAGCGCCGTCAGCGCACGCTGGAACGGTTGATCACCGCTGATAATCTGCTCCAGCGCGTCGGTTAGCTTCGGCATGGCCTCATAATCACGCACGTTGAGGTTATCCATTCCGGCACGCCAGGTGGCGATATAGTCACTGATGTACTGTTCGGTGATATGGCGCTGGATCTCTTCACGATCGGCCTCGCTGTAGGCGACGCTTTGCGTCAGGTTCAGCACCCACGAATCCAGCGCGGTCAGCTCAACGAGGCCCTCACGCTGTTTGACAAAATAGCTTTGCAGGCCATAGCGGGTAAGAAATTGTGGGATCACCAGTTTTTCATCATTACCAGCGACGAAAACTTTGTCAAAGGTGGGGCCAACCTGGTCGCGCAAATTCAAATCGGCGGGCAACACACTTAATGCTTTGGTGCGCAGGGTCTGGTAGATGCGCTGATATATTGGCAGTTTGCTCAGTTCACGCTGCGCATCAGCGACAGGTTTGTCATAGGGCGTCCAGCGGCTGATAGCGTCGCTGTCGCCGCTCTGGCGCTGTGCGTGCCAGTCGGTATGTTCCAGCGCGTAGTCTAAATGCGCCATTAGTTGCGCCTGAATATCACGCTGACCGTGAAATTCATTGCTCCAGCGCCGCGCCATGTACTGTTTCACAGCCTCGTTATTGCGCCCACTTTTGTCTTCCATCATTCGCAGTACACGCAACACGGCGAGCTTTTCTTCGCTCCCTGGTGGGGCATTATTCAGATCCCGGATCAGGCCGTTCATTAACGAGGGAAGATAACGCTGCTCAAGAAGCTGAATGTAGGTTTGCTCCACATACGGCCCTACGCGGACGCCCTGGTACAATCCCATATCCGCCAGAAAACCGTGATCGCGGTAATCTCCGTAGGCGAGAGTGGCATCGCGTACCGGATTAAGTAGCGGCAATTGCAGATTGCCGAATTCATCCGTTCCCTGTGGGAGATGTACGTCCATAAAGGCTTTAGCCTGTGTGAGTACGTTAACACCGGACTGCCAGTTCTGGTTGTAATAATGATGCCAGCCACCGACCAGCAATGCGGCCAGCGCTGCGGCACAGGCTGAAAAGCCGCCCAACCTGCGGCGGGAGCTGTTCAGCCAGACACTGTTTTCACCCGCCAGGTTCGGCTCGGCCAGCAGGACTTCAGGGAAGAGGCGGCGGGTGAAATACGGCGTCGTCTCCACCAGAGGCCAGGTCGCCAGCGAGCTGTTGCCCAGCCCGTACTGGCGGGCGGCAGACTGCGTGAAAATATCATCCACCTGGCCGCGCTGTAGCGAGGACGTGAGCCAGACGCCGCGCAGCATTACGTCCATGTTCTCACCGTCCAGCAGTGCGGCAAGTAATGCGGTGACGATTTCTCCCGTTCCCTGCATCTGACGGGAGAAGCTGAACACGGCGCTGCGCAGTGCAGAACCGGTCTGCACGAGCATTAGGTCTGACAGGGCCAGGTTCATCTGTTGCCCCCATGTCTGCCAGAAGGCGCTCAGCTCGCTGCGCCAGTCATCGTTTTCATGGGCGCGGCGGGTAAACGTAACGCCGAGGATCGCATCGCGGTCTTTTTTATCCAGCGAATGGAACAGCGCGGCAAAGCCGGTCAGTAGATCCAGCCGGGTCAGTACCACATAAATGGGCAGTCGGCAGTGCAGGCACTGGCGGATCTCCTGAAGTTGCTGACGCAGATTTTGTACCAGTACTTCGCGGCGGGGTTTATCCGCCGTCAGCAGATCGGGAAGATCGATGGCCAGGATCAGACCGTTGAGCGGCTGGCGCGCGCGCGCCTGCATCAGCCAGCCCAACCAGTGTTCGCGCAGGCGGCGGTGGAGCAGATCATCACCGCCGGGAGAGGTTAGTACGCCGTCTACATCGAAAATCACCGCCTGGTTGCCCACACGCGGTGTGATCAGCGGGTGGTATTCCACTCCCCGGATACTTTCCGGCGTGTAAATAATGTCAGACGGAAAACCCTCGCGCAGCAGAGTGCTTTTGCCGCTGCTGGCTGGACCAATGACCATATACCACGGCAATTGCCACAGATAGCGGCGGTTATCCAGATGGCGACGCAGGCGCAGCAGCCAGTGATCCAGATATTGTTGCTGGTGGTGGAGTTCCACCGTTAGTGGATCTTTTTCTTCCTCGCGCTGTTGTTTCTGTTGTTTTTCCAGCTTTTGTAGACGCTTCATAACCCGCCAGGTGAGCCAGATCAGAGCGATAAGCCCCCAGACGGCAGTCGCCAGCCAACGGTTTGCCAGAGGAGCCAGCCAGTGCTGCTCATAGAGCGTCCATTTCGGACCTTGCCACCAGATCCACACTAGCAGAAAAATCCATGCTAGCGCCAGCAACCAGGCGGCGGAAACTGTAAACCGCGGCATCGCTGGCCTGAGAGCCGATCTCAGCGTGCTGAACAGTCGGGATGTCGGAAATCTGAACACAGTAACTCCTTGTTATCTTCTACTGTTCTGCCGTGAATTTTTGTTCCAGTGCTTCCAGCAGGGATGGCTCCCATTCGGGCAGCATCATGTGTAATCCTGTTCTGAAGAGCATCCGGTACTGCTGTTGTGCAAGCTGAACCATACCGGCCTCTTCCAGTATCTGCGCGCCGAAATACTGGCGGTGAAACTGGTTGCGGGGATCACCTTCCGGCAGGGTTTCCAGATATCGCAGTGCGGCTTCCAGCCCTTTTTCATTGAAGCACGCCCTGGCCGCCTGTAATTCTTCATCGGTATGTACAACGGCAGCGGTCTGGTTGACTGAGCCGGATGATGCCAGCCACTGTTTCGTCTGTTCTGACACAAATGGAGTACGGTCGTTAAACAACAGGTTGATAAGTGTGGGCAGGCGGGCCAGAAAACCGGTAACTTCATCACGGATAGCTTCCGCCACCTGTTTATAACCGAGGCGCAGCGCGGTCTGTGCTGATAGGTAATGGCCGTCCAGCCAGTACGGGGCCAGCAGCAGGCTTTTTTCCACCTGCTGCCACAGTGTCATGTCGGCATTGTTCAGCCGTGCCATATACTCATCCATCATATCGACAGGAAAGGCAGCCAGTGGGGTTCGACCATCGCTTTCTGCCTGCGGGGTGCTGGTGATGGTCTGCCACAGCGCATGGCGTCGCAGTCGGTACCCTTGCGGTGACTCCGGTTGGCGCTCACAGAGAATGGCGGCCACCTTCAGCAAGGTGTCGCGCCATGCTTTATCGTCGTGGCTGTCAACGGTGACCTGCGGGATTGGAGTACCCGCAACAGAAGGCTGAGTGGCAACCGTGTGCTGTGAAATATCCGATACAGCTCCGGTCGTGGCCTGCGATGCACTGGCGGCTGTTCGTACAGATGGCGGTGTTTCAGACGCTACATCACGAAACGCGCGCTGAAACAGAGCAAATAAATCATCTGCCACCTTAGCCAGGTCCGGGGCGTTGTGCGCATGCCAGCACTGCGCCAGTTTTGCCAGCTCTCCCAGCAAAGTCCTGAACGGCAGACTCAAAGCGTTTTATCACCTGGGCGGCAAAGCGCTTTTTGTGGGTCATGTTCTGCGGCGCGGCGCATGTCCAGTAGTGCTCTGTATATTGTGCCAGCATTCTGGAGGCCAGCAGAATATCCCCGGCATGTTGCAGGGTACGCAGCAGGTGGGCCAGCAGGCGAAAATCTTTGGTTTCTGAGGCCAGAAGCATCAGGCCCCGGCGCTGAAGTTCGGGGATATTGAGTTGGCTGTGAGCCAGCGAACCGAGCTTGACGATTTCGCTGTCGATAAACTCCCAGTCAGCATTGCCATCATCAAGTGCGGCGGACAGCTTATCTTCCGGCAGGTTTTCCAGCAGGTGTGCAAGCCATACATCGGGATTACGTAAGTCCATTGCCATATTTTTATTCTCCCGCCCAGTGACAGGCATCGCGCAGGGGAGTGATTACCTGCGCCAGTCCGTCAATGTTAAAGGTCAGCTTTCCGGCGGCGTTGTCTGCGCCGGTATCCAGCGTCAGCGTTTTTGCGCCGAACAGTTGCTTAATTTCATCAATCCCGGATAGTCCCCGGCTGGATTCCAGCAGAGTACCGTTCTCGCGTACAAACCAGTGGCTGCGGAATGCCTTGCCATCGGCGCTCAGCGTGACGGCGATATCATGGACATCCAGTGGGTGCATCAGCGCCACCTGCATCCGGGTGATATTATCCACGCAACTGAACATCAGCACCGGACGCGGCGGGACATGACCGATAGCCGGGGTGGTGATAACCACCGTCGGGCGTTCACCCGGCACTTGCGTCACCAGCAGCTCTGTGGTGTTATCCTGGCGGTGTTTTTCCTGTTCTGTCGCGCGGGTCCAGGCTTCCCCCACAAAACTGGCTTTGACCAGCGCGGCGTTGCCAAAGCTATGCTGTTCCGGCGCAAGAATGCGGTCATAACAGTCAAGCCGCTCCAGCGCCGCCGTCTCACGGCGACAGGACTGCATGGCCTGTAACGTGGCCGTCGCATCCGGCGGTGTCGCGGTGGCAACAGCCACTGCCGCACCGGCCACTGACGATGTTTCTGCTGATGTGGCACCGGCTGGCAGTACTGCCGCCAGGCCCGCTATAAACAATCCAGTCTGCCGGAAAACGCGCAACCTGCTCATAAAACCGTTTCATCTTCTGTCTGTGGTGTCACGGCATCATTGGGCAGGGCATCTTCCACGTCTGCCGTGAACGCGCCGTCCACCGCCGACAGCCGGATACGGGCAATCGCCGTGTTGGCCGCCATTTTCTGTAACAGCAGTAGCGAGAGCGGCGGCAGCATGTCGCCATCGATGACCGATTCCAGCATCCTCGCGCCGTTTTCTGCGCGGGTGACGCGGCTCATAATTTCGTCCGTCACTCCCGGTTCTATAATCACTTCCGCGCTAAAGCGACTGCGCAGCACGTTATCAAGGCGGGCCAGTTTCCCGGCAATGATGGTGGCAAGCGTTTCTTTCGACAGCGGCAGGTACGGCACCACTTCCATACGCGCCAGCAGGGCAGGTTTAAAGAAGTCCGCCAGCACCGGATACAGGGCTTCCTGCATGGTTTCCGGGTCATCGGTGTGTTCGACAATCACCTGGTAGCCAAGGTTGGAGGTCAGGAAGAAGACGATGTTTTTACAGTCAATCAGGCGGCCTTCGCCGTCTGCCATCTCGCCCTTGTCAAATGCCTGGTAGAACAGGTTGAGCACATCCGGGTGCGCTTTTTCCACTTCGTCGAGCAGCACCACTGAGTACGGTTTTTGACGAATGGCTTCGGTCAGCACGCCGCCTTCGCCGTAGCCGACGTAGCCCGGAGGGGAGCCAATCAGCCGCGAAACCGTGTGTTTCTCCTGAAACTCTGACATATTGATGGTTGTCAGGTACTGGCGACCGCCATACAGCAGTTTCGCCAGTTGCAGGACGGTTTCGGTTTTACCCACGCCACTGGGGCCAGCCAGCAGGAATGCACCAAGCGGGCGTCCCGGACGGCGCAGGTCGGCGCGAGCGGTCAGCAGGTGTTTGTGCAGGCTGGCAATCGCCAGGTCCTGGCCTTTGATGGTGTCGCCGAGCCACTTCGGCAGGTCGGTGATGACCGACATTTCATTCTGCGACAGGCGGTTAAGTGGTACACCGGTCCATTCGGCAATCACCGCCGCAATCTGTTTTTTATCGACGTGCGGGGAGACCAGCAGCTGCGTGTGATGCAGTGTGTCGAGTTCGGTGGTGAGCTGTGCCAGGCGCGCTGCGGGGGGGATTTCCGGCTCTGCGGCTGCGGACGTTTCTTCCGGCGCGGCATCAGCGTCAGATAACGGACTTTCCGCGTCTGACAGCGGGGCATCGGCGTTATCCTGTTCTGCCGGGGTATCCGCCGCAGTATCTGCGTCAGGTAACGGACTTTCAGCCTCCGCCTCTGCCAGCAGCCCCTGGCGCAGCGCAATAATCTCCTGCACCAGCGCCTGCTGCTGATGCCAGGCGGCTTCCAGTTCATCCAGTGCCGTCAGCGTTTCATCGTACTGCACCAGCACCTCGGTCATCCGTGAGGTGTCGGTACGCAGCCCGATACGAAGTTCGCGCTCAAGCTGGCGAATTTCCGCTTCCTGCTGGTGGCTCAGGGTGGTCAGCGCCGAGATTTGCTTCGGCGGCGATGAAAGATTAATGGCCACGCGGGCGCAGGCAGTATCCAGCACATCAATGGCTTTGTCCGGCAACTGACGCCCGGAGAGATAACGTTCGCTCAGTGTCGCGGCGGCCTGTAAGGCATCATCGTCAATCAGCACGCCGTGAGACTGTTCATAGACCGCAGACAGACCACGCAGAATAATGGTGGCTTCGGCGGCGTTGGGTTCGCTGACCTTTACCAACTGGAAGCGGCGCGACAGGGCGGCATCTTTCTCGAAGTATTTTTTGTACTCGCTCCAGGTGGTGGCCGCGATGGTTTTCAGTTCGCCACGCGCCAGCGCCGGTTTGAGCAGGTTGGAGATATCCAGCCCGCCCTGCTGGTTGCCCGCGCCAATCAGGGTATGCGCTTCGTCGATAAACAGAATGACCGGCACCGGGGAGGAAATGACCTCTTCCATCAGTCCCTTGAAGCGTTTTTCAAACTCACCTTTCACTGATGCCCCGGCCTGTAATGCGCCCAGGTCAAGGGTCATGATATCGGTGTTTTTCAGCTTGTCCGGCACCTGGCCTGCCACAATACGCAGCGCCAGCCCTTCAATCAGCGCGCTTTTACCCACGCCTGCTTCACCCACCACTACCGGGTTATTTTTACGGCGACGGCAGAGAATATCGATCATCAGGTCGATTTCGTGGTCGCGGCACAGTACCGGGTCGAGCCTGCCGTTACGGGCATCTTCGGTCATGTTTTTGGTGTAGCGGGCAAGCCCGCAGTCGCCGGTTTTCGTTGCGCGGGGCGCTTGCCCGCCAGCCATATCCACGGATTCGGCGGATTCTTTTGTCCATGAGGCGAAATCCTGCTGTAACTGGTCGCGGTTAATGGCGGTCAGCTGACGGGCTGCGGCGGGGGGAATGTAGCGTAATGGTGAGTGCAGCAGGGCCAGCAGCAGCACGCCACCACGCAGTTCGCTGTGCTGCATCTGGGCCGAGGCCAGCAGCCACGACTCCTTCAGCCATTCGACCAGCATGGGGGAAAAACTGGGATAGCCTTCGGCGGAGCGTCCTCCGGGGTAACTCTCCACGGTCAGTGCCTGGCGTAGATCCTCTGCGCTGATACCTGCGCGTTCGGCAATCACCCTTAAGTCGTTGCGCGGGATAGCCAGCATCTGCAACAGGACATGGACAACGGTGATCTCACTGTCCTGTTGGCTCATACACTCCGAGGCAGCCATTTCCAGCGCCTGTTTTGCAAAGGGGTTAAGCCGCTTTACCAGCGTGGTTAAATCAATCTGGATCATAAGATGTCCTTATCGGAGTAATTTATTGAGCTGATGCAGAATATCCTGCGTCTGGCTATCCAGACGCAGCAGATAAAACAGATAAAAAACGACCAGTACGACAAGACCGCCACACAGTACATGTCTGATGGTCAGCCGCTGGATTAACTGATAACGCCCGCTCTGTATATTGTTCTTCTGGTGGAGTAGCGGAAATGGCGCGTCGCCGCGCAGTTTGTGCAGGGTATGGTGCAGGCGCTGGTAGATCCGCTCAAATTCATCCTGTTGCTGAATGGCAACCTTGTAGCGCCCGCGAAAGCCGAGCGAAAAGCAGATGTATAAAAACTCCAGCAGATCCTGGTAACGTACCGGCTCGCGGATCAGGCGTTCGAGCAGAATAAACACTTTCTCGCCGCCCCAGGCTTCGTTATGAAAATGAACCAGCAGCGACTGTTTAATCCATTCGTTTTTGTTGGACCAGCCGTTACCCAACGCCGCTTCGTCAATAAACGTGCAGAGAATGTAGCGGAACGAAACAATGACGCCCGGCTCGTAACCCTGCTCCTGAAGTAGTTGCTCCACGGCCTGGACATCGGTTACCACCTGGGCAAACAGATGTTCCGGCATGGCCTGACTGTTCATAGTGGACAGACGCATCACCATGCCGAGTAATGGTGTGGCGGCGTCAATCATTGGATTCAGGCTGTTGCCGCGAAGGGCGAGACGGTACTGGCGTCCTGGTGTTCCGCTCTCCGGCTCCACGGGAAAAACCGACGGTTCACTCATATCGCTGATATCGCTCATTCAATTATCCCCTTATTGCCCAGAGCTGGAGGTTCAGATCGGGGAAGGTACCGGAGATATGCAGCGCCAGTGCGCCCGCTTTTATCACGTCCTGCCAGGCAGGAGTGCCTTTTTCCAGTTCGAAGTAAACATAACCTTCATGGTAGGGTAATTGACGCGGCGCAGCGGTAAGCGTGTGCAGAGGAATACCCGGCACCTGCACGCTGACCACGCTGCGGATTTTGTCGGTAGCCGCCACTTTTGACTGCTGGATAAACTGACGCTGCACCTGGTCGTAGGGCATCCTGGCGCGCACCGCCAGTACCAGCTTGCAGGACTGCAACAGCGTGGGATCGCTGATGGTGGCAATCCAGGTGCCTTCCGAGAAGAACAGTGGCAAATTCTGCGCACGCGGCACCAGCACGGTATTGAGCGCGCGCCGCAGTTCCGGGATCACGGTTCTGGTGAAGGACGCGGTAAGATCCCGGTGATTATACGGCTCCACGGTGCAGGGAAGGCGATTACCTTCGGTAAAGGTCATCAGTTCTCCCAGCAGCCCTACTAGATCCCGGTAGAAGGCTTCCGGATGCAGCGTGTGCAGCTGCGAACGGTGCGTGAACTGCATTTGATGGCGGTTAAGCATCTGCAACATCATAAATTCGGCTACATCAGCAATCCCGCTCTGTTCAGGCGAACCGATGCGTCCGGCCAGATCGGCGGAGCGGGTGGCAAGTAGCCCCTGCACCTCGCCGGCGAATGTCCCGAGTAACCCGCTGACGCGGACAGCCTGAATGGTGGGAATAAAGGTGCTGTCCAGCACCAGCGCACCGGTGGCATTTTTAGTGAGGATACGGCACAGGGGGAGGGTAACCATTGCGCTGAGATCGTCCGCGCCGCTGACTATCCGGGGGATCAACTGCCCCAGACCAACCGGTTGTTCATCGCCTTCGTCGGTGTGAAAATCACGGACGCGGGCATGGGTAAGGCGGTAACGCTCCGTTCCCTGCCCAGCGCTGTGTAACCCCTGGATTTCATTGATCACGTCGCTTATCACAGGCAGCGCCAGATAAATATTGTGGCTCTCTTTCGATGAAAGGATTCCCGGCTGGAAAGGTTCCGGCAGCAGATCCTGGTCGGGAATGCTGAATACGGTGCCGTCAGGCATACAGCCCGCAGCACGGTCAATCGTGATTTTGCCCTGGGCAAGCAGTTCGGTATTGATGGAGAGTTCTGTAAAACCCCAGAAAAAATCACCCAGTGCATCCAGACGATGGGTCAGCAGGTACTCGCAGTGACGCTGCTGCTGCTGAAAATGCTGCGGCAGGGCAAACAGCCCTTCCTGCCAGATCACCTTGTTTTTCATTGTTGCCATCGTCAGTTTTCCTCTTTTTTCATCTCAATCGCGCTGGCGCGGATATGCACCAGCAGGCGATAGTGGTGGCCGATACTTTCTACCGACTCAATTTGTTTCCATTCTGTGGCCTGATCGTCTGAAAAATAGGCAATGACACCGATATAACCGGTTTTCTCATCCAGCTTGATCGGCGGCAGTGTTTTTACGGTGTCCGGCAACAGGTTGAAGTCCTGGTGATCGATATAGTTTTTTCCCAGCACGTCGGGCAGCGCGGTGGTGGCAACCTGGTCGTAATCGGCGGCCTGGAATTTGGAGTCGTCGCTCAGATACACCAGCTGGACATCCACCGGCGCGGCTTCGCCGTCTGCCGTCAGGTTGCTGTCCGGCTCGGTCAGCAGCGTGACGGTCAGCTCGGTTGACTGATCCATCAGCTTTCCGACCTGGATATCCGGATTGCGGATCACCTGGCTGATTTTTTTCGCTGTTTCACAGCCAGTTAACACAACGCTCATCAGAACGCAGGCCAGAAACGCTTTGCCGTTCATGCTTCCGGCTCCCTCTGTTTTTCGCGCAGTACCCGGTCATAGACCTGGGCATAAACTTCATTGAACAGCATTTCAAATCCTTGCTGCCGGCTGGAGGCTAGCTCGTCGTAATAGTTGCTGTACATCTGCCATGCCCAGGCGTCGTCCATTTTCAGGCGCAGCTCATGGCTGCGGCGGTATTGCGCAAAGCGGCGCATCAGATTGCCCGGCGAGAAGGCGTCCAGCATGACGCGCAACGCTTCCACAATCGCCGCCCGGTTGGCCTCTTCATGATGCCGGATGTTGCGCAGGCTTTCGGCGATGGCCGCAGGCGCGGCGAGATGTACCGGGCTTTTGCCCTCGGCGAACATGACGTTCAGCGCGGTGGCATAGTCCATGTCAAGGCGCAACGGGTTGTCTTCCAGTGGGCGCAGGTGTTTATCCGACAGGCTGTTCTGTTGCTGTTGCAGACTCAGCAATCCCTTAATGGCGGCCTGCAACGCCCGTCCGGCCTCTTCGAGAAACTCATCCGCATCCTGAGAATCATGCAGCGTCAGCGGACACTCCATACCGCGCAGCAGCGGGGTCACAGCCAGGTGGTACTGCGCCATGGCAGAAAATTCATCGCCGTCTTCATGGCGGGCATTGCCGGGCGGTAGGTCCATAAACGGCGTATTGATCCCGTTCACACCTGTCAGATCGGAAGTGTGGGCAACGGGCCGGGAGACGCGTGAAGCGATGGGATCATCTGCCACCATCAGACTTTCCGTCTGGAGTGCCTGGAGAGGATCGCTGGAAAAACCGTGCGCCACAGTGGGGGCAAGCTGATGCTGGAACGGCATTCCCGGATAGGACGGTTGTCCCTCGGTGGTCAGCAGGGTGTCCGCCAGACTGTCGCGGTTCATCACAATCGTTTCCGGGGTTGCCATCCGCTCGTCGTAGGTGACAGCCGCGCCGTCATGCAGAAACGCTTTCAGCGTCAGTGTACCGAGCTGGATCTCATCGCCCTGGCGCAGGCGGATGAGCAAATCGGAAGAGACCGGGGCCAGATTAATCATCAGTCCCGGCGTCAGGCACCGCAGGCAATAGGCTCCGTCATGCCGAATAACGGTACAGGCACGCGCAGCAATGTTTCCCGCCCGGTCCTGTACCTGCCAATGACATTCCGGCGTATGGCCAATATCGCCGCCGTTTTCGCTGAACAGGCATTTTGCGGCGCGTCCGCTTTCCAGTTCGTTGCCATTCATCACCTGTAAAGTCAGTGAGGCCTGGCGGGATTGCTGTTTTTCCTCAGCCATAAGTGGTTCCATAGAATTATTCCCTGATTCGGATGGTGATGGCGGGCGGTACTTTCGGCTGACCAATAAAGCTGGTTCTGCCGAGGCGGGAACTGGCCGGATCGCCAAGGCGCATCCCTTTAGCCTGCTGTGGTGCCAGGCACAGCCGTAAATCCCAGGCAAACTGGTCGCGCAGAATAAAGGAAAGGAACATGGCCAGCGGCAGGTGATTTTCGCCATCGGGTAAAAATGAGAGATAACGCTCCCGCGACAGGCCGCTAATCTGCAACAGGAATTTTCCGCTGCGATCCGGCACCCGCGCGCCAAGGGTAAAATTAATACCGAGTATAGAGCGCCCCGGAATATGCCCTGCGGTTTTGCCTTTCGGATTACGTACACCCAGTCGGTTCTGGTGTGCCGGAGCAATGGCGACTTTACGCAGTTGCCAGCGTTCAATGGTGACATCTGGCAAATCAAAACAGTGCGACACCAGGTTGCAGATCACCTCCGGCGCGCGGCCAGGTGTTGCCAGAATTCCTGCGTAGGCCAGCATTTTGCTGTGGTTAATGGCAAGCCTGTCACGCACGCTCTGATTTCCCAGCCCGACCAGTGCGTACATGCGCTGTGAAAAGGTGTCAGTACCGCCGTTACGAAAACAGATGTAGTAACGGTATTTACGCCAGGCGTGGTAGGCAAACTGCGTCCAGCGGTGGCTGAACAGATCGAGAAATTCTTTCAGGCCGTCTTCGTTCTGTGCGGACTCCTGCGCCATCTGATCCAGATAATAACCGGGCAGCGGCGACTGGCTGCCGGAGAAACCCAGGAACCTGGTTTGCAGTACATACTGTCCGTTCTGGCTACGGGAAAGCGCACTAAGGTCAGTGCCAGGAAAACCGATACTGGCGTCAGAGCTGAAACGCACGATCTCACGGGCTGGCTCGGTACGCAGGGAAATGTCCTGGCCCGGTGCGCCATACCTGCGGTACAGCGCCTCCATCAGCACATAAAAATTGCAGTTGCGCACATCCGCCGGTAACGCTGGTTTCACCGCTATATCAGGGCGTGCTGGCCCATTTTCTCCTGCCATTCCCAGGCCTCCTGACTTTCCGTGTTGATTATTTTCAGACAGTGGTACGAATTGATGCTGGCGTAGAGGGCAAAAAAGTGCGAGAGCACGGTACCCAGCAGATAAATTTCACCTTCGCAGATAAACGGATCTGGGCGTATCCACAGTGTGGTCGCCAGCCCGCGAACCGGTACGCCCTTAAACAGTCTGTCAACAGGCTTTGTTTCGAGTTTTTCGATAGCGTCCAGTTTCTGGCGTGACAGTCTGGCCCGCTGCGGATGATGAGCACCCGGCAGATCGAAAGTACGCAGGATCTGGATCAGCGTCTCCCTGTCCAGCAGGGAGAGGTAGTTCAGGTTCATGGCGGAAATCAGCGACCAGTGCATGTCGCCGTCCGTGACCGGCCATAGCGGCTGCGTCGGGCGCGTGACGTTATAAAAAGAGGCCACTGCCGGATTTTTGTTGACGGCCACACAGATATCGCCGGTATGCAGTCGGGCAGGGATCATACGGTTGGTACAGATTAATGAGGTGGTGATCACATCATCGTTAAACCGTGAGCTGTCCGGTATGCTGCCGTCCGCATGGACAAAGGCGATGGAATGTTCAAGCCCGCGGTGAAACAGGGACGTTTTAGTTCGGTGATGCCAGTAGACGACTTCCCGCTGGCGGCTGTACTCCATCTGGTGCTGGAAACTTTCAAATTCGGGCCAGATACGCGCCTGGCTGCCAGGGCTGGATTCCGCACCTGAAACTTTGATTTTGCTAGTGACGGTGTTTATCTGAAAAATGTCATAAGCGTCAGGGTGCCGGTGGCTGGCGCGTAACGGGTATTCCGTCATCCGCCCATCCGGCCTGACGGGTTCCGCATAATGCGTAAACAGGTTAATGGCTGGCGTACAGTGCAGACGCAGCGAGTCCTGACGCAGCTTGATGTCGGCAGGTAACGGGCGGTTAAAATGCAGGCGCAGCGTAAACGCACTGACCGGGAAATCGTCCGGAAGTGGCGCGACATCGCGCAGATGAAAAAAGAAGAAAGCTTCGGGATAGCAGAAATACTCCTGAAGCACACGGTAACCGCTGTGGACGTTTTTGGGCCATGGCAGCAGGGCATCCTGATTGTCAAACCCAGCGGCCTCCAGCCACAGATCCGGTAGCGGCAGGCGACGCTCCCCGGCAATCAGTTCCGCATCCATCAGGCATTCGCAAAACCACAGATAAAGCTGGTGTCGGGTATAATCGTCTTCATTACCCAGCCAGAATGTGATTTTGTTCAGATCAAGCATGGCGGGGGAGACGTTGTTATCTGCGCTGAAACTGATATCTATGATGCCTTCTTTCAGGCTGCTGGCGTTGCGGGTGTTGAGAATACGCAGCGGTTGCAGCCAGATATCGCGCGCCAGCGTGAAATGGCAGGCTACGGAAGAAACGATTTTATCATGATTGTCAGCCAGCACCTTCTGAGCAGCCAGGGGGGACTTTTCTGATCGGCTTCTGATCAGTTCATTACGGCAGACCTGAACAGGAACTTTTAACTGATCGGTTTTGGGTTCATAGGCAATAACCGTCATGGCCGGAACCGGGCGTAAATAGTTTGCCCACAGCATACGGATCAGCCCGTGGGTGAATTCGGGAAATTCATCCTCAAGTTTCTGACGCAGGCTACCGGACATAAAGGCAAAGGCTTCCATCAGACGCTCCACGTCTGGATCACCCTCTTTCTCGGCCAGAAAGTTGGCCAGATGTGGTTTTTCCTGCGCCAGCAGTTTGCCAAGCTGGCGCAGATAATCCAGTTCTTCGCGGTAGTAACGTTCTTCAAAAGCCACAGAGATCACTCCACACAATAGCGTTGATGGCTGTCCAGCAAAATGTCAAATTCAAACACTTCCCTGGTCTCGCTGACATCGACCGTGGCCACAATATGAAAACGCAGTTCCACAGGGGCATATTCATCCGGTGCCGCAGCTGTAACAACAACATCGGTAATTCGGGGTTCGTAATGCAAAATGCACTGGCTAATGGACTTACGGACTTCTCGTCTGAAATCGCTTGAAGCCAGCGATTCATCATTTAAATCAGTAATCCCCAGCTCCGGTGAGCCATAACAGCTACCGAAGCGGGTATTCAGGACCTGTCGCAGATTACGCCTGATGGAGCGTACCAGTGCTTCTTTTGGATTCTGGTATGAAGGCGGATTTGCCGCCTCACGGATACGTTCAAAAAGACTGCCGGTTGGTCCTGAATCCCGCCTCTGCATTGGATTATTCCTTATCCAGTCGTCCGACCAGACTCAGGTCGAAACTGGCCCCCATGTACTTAAAATGTGGCCTGACGGAAATCGCGACCTGGTACCAGCCCGGTTCTCCATCCACATCCAGTACCTCGATCTTTGCCTGACGCAATGGCCGGTGGCTGCGGACTTCGGCAGGGGGATTCTCCTGGTCGGCCACATACTGGCGAATCCAGGTGTTCAGCTCGCGCTCCAAATCACTGCGTTCTTTCCATGAGCCAAGCTGTTCGCGCTGAATTACCTTGATGTAATGTGCTAACCTACTGATAACAAATAAGTATGGAAGTTGGGTGCCGAGTTTATAGTTGGTTTCCGCGGTCTTGCCTTCGGGGGTTTTGGGGAATGTTTTGGGTTTCTGCACCGAGTTGGCCGAGAAAAAGCACGCATTATCAGACCCTTTACGCATGGTCAGTGTGATAAAGCCCTCTTCCGCCAGTTCGTACTCTCTCCGGTCGGTTATCAATACTTCGGTTGGAATTTTTGCTTGCATTTGCCCCATGGATTCATACAGATGCACTGGCAGGTCTTTGACTGCTCCGCCACTGGAAGGACCAATGATATTGGGACACCAGCGATATTTAGCAAAACTTTCCGCCAGGTTAGCGGCCAGTAAAAACGAGGTATTTCCCCACAGATAAGACTCGTGGCTCTGGCTGACGTCTTCATGATAACGGAAGGTTTTGACAGGGTTCTCATCCGGCGAATAAGGATGGCGTAGCAGGAACCGTGGTGCGGTCAGGCCCAGGTAACGGGAATCTTCCGATTCACGCAGGGCGCGCCAACGGGAGTACGCCGGGCCTTCAAAGATGGCACCCGGTTCTTTGATCCCCGGTAACTCTGTCCATGAGTCCAGACCGAAAAATTCGGATGATACTGATGACAGGAACGGGCTGTGCGCCATCGCGCTGACCTGGCTGATATATTTCAGCAACTTCATATCTGGCGTGGTGTTCTTAAAGGCAAAGTTGCCGATTACCGCTGCCACTGGCTCACCGCCAAATTGTCCGTAACCGCTTGAATATACATGCTTGTAATACGCAGATTGCGTAATTTCAGGTGCAAACTCGAAATCATCCAGCAGTTCTTCCTGAGTGACATTCAGGAAATGGACTTTGATGTTTTCCCGGGTATCCGCGCGTTCAACCAGCAGCTTCAGCGAGCGCAGTAGGGATTCCAGTTCCTGAAACTCCGGGGCATGAATAATGGCGTCCATCTGCCTGCCGGTACGGGCATCAATATCAGCAATCATGGCATCAACGGCCAGGATATTGATAGGTTCAGCGCTACTGTCGCCCTGTAACATGGCGGCAATAAAGGCGCTCACGCCCTGGCGGGTGATGTCGTAGCTTTCAGATTTTGGCTGGACGCGGGTCTGTGCCATGATTTCATCAAGCAGGGATGAGGTGGCGGTCTGCGAAGCGCTGACGGGAGCAATTTCTTCCTGTACTGACATACTGAAAATCCTTCTGTGAAAATTATTTCTGAACGGCGATGCCCAGTTCCTGGATCAGCTGCTCGCGGGTGTCTTCGTTTTCCAGTGACGCCTGAAGTTGTGCGCGGAAGGCCGGAATATTGCCTAGCGGAGACTTAAGTGCGACCAGTGCTTCACGCAATTCGAGCAGACGTTTTATTTCTGGCACCTGGTTGGCAATATGGTCCGGAGAAAGATCATCCATAGATTTGACTTTCAGGTTGACGTACATTTGCTCATTGGGAGCGTCACTGAGTTCAGCCGGAACAACAAATTCCCGTTCAATGTCAGCTTCTGCAATAACTGCGTTGAGGTTATAGCGGTTAATAGCAATGGCAGTTCGCTCATCCAATGGCGTGTTATCCGGTTTCCCTTTCAGATTGCCGGTGATCAATAAATTCAGCGGCAATTCGATATCAGCAGCCACCCCATCAACTTTTGGCGTATACCGAACGCTGATTCTTTCTTTCGGCGCGACACTGCCGCCATCGTTGTTCATTTTGCTCATAAAAATGTTCCCGTTCAGGCCATGGGTACAGCATGTTCGTACTGAATAAAAATACCGACAATACCGTTTCAGTGGCAGTTAGATAATGTGACTCTTCTTCTGTTGTGATCGGTATTCTACTCATGAAATAAAATATTAAAAGAACTATTTATATTTTTGAAAGAGATGTATCCTTCGTGTGTTATACATTGTTAGGAAAACTCACTGGGTATTTATAGACTTCATGAATGTAATTTTGCAATCAATAAAATATTACAACGCATTGATTTTTATATGTTTATTTATTTGATTAATAAATTTTATGTATGGTTTTGTTTATTAATTAATTCCTGTTTATGCTTCATAAGAAATTCCTTTAAGGAATGTCTTAATTGAGAGTCGAATTAATGGTGAAGTAAGGTTTGTAATAATTAATCCTTGATTCGGTTGCGACTTTTTTATGGGGGTGGAGGATACGTTATGGATAAGTCTTCTGTTTGTGTTGATATATTTTTAGCTTATGTGACCGTGTTCTGAAATTGGCTAAAAATATAGTTAAAAACCATTAAATGAGTTTTTCGGTAGGTGCCAATTACGCGTACATGTATCACGAATAAAGAAAATGGTGTGGTTCATGATGTGAGCCGCATCGCACTCTAACCTGTCGGGGATTAGCGACGGGTTGTTCGTAAAATAGCAGTTGATAATTTCACAAGGAGTTCACAAATGCCAACCCCATGTTACATTTCAATTACGGGTCAGACCCAGGGGAACATCACTGCCGGTGCTTTCACCGCGGATTCTGTCGGCAATATCTATGTGCAGGGACACGAAGATGAAATGCTGGTGCAGGAGTTTCTGCATAACGTTACTGTTCCAACCGATCCGCAGTCTGGCCAGCCTTCCGGCCAGCGAGCGCACAAACCGTTCATTTTCACCGTGGCGCTGAATAAAGCTGTTCCGCTGCTGTACAACGCGCTGGCCTCCGGTGAAATGCTGCCGAAAGTGGAGCTGCACTGGTGGCGTACTTCTGTTGAAGGCAAGCAGGAGCACTACTTCACCACACGTCTTACTGACGCGACGATTGTGGACATGAACCTGCATATGCCGCACTGCCAGGACCCAGCACAGCGTGAGTTTACGCAATTGCTTGCAGTATCACTGGCCTACCGCAAGGTTGAGTGGGAGCACATCAAATCAGGTACTTCTGGTGCCGATGACTGGCGTGCACCGCTGGAAGCATAAATCTGAGTCAACAATATCCTGCCTCCGAGCAGGATGTTGTTTTTGTACGTGTAAAAAATGAGTGTCAGTAAGGAGTTACGCTTCCATGAGGGAGATGGCGGATGCCGGAAACTCGGGCGGTAGCGTGCCTGAAGATGTAAAGATGAGTGTAACGCTGCACTGGTACCCTTTGCTGCATGGCGGGCATCATTTGTTCCGTGAATGAATCAGGGAGGTATTTATGTCCTTAAAAGGTCTTCGCTTTACGCTGGAGGTTGACGGCCAGGAGCCGGACACCTTTGCAGTGGTGAATTTCAGGTTAATCCAGAACCAGTCTTATCCGTTTGTGATGAGTGTGGATGTTGCCAGCGACTCGTTTATGCAGACGGCGGAGATGCTGCTGGAGAAGAAGGCGATGCTGACCATCTGGCAGGGCGTCATCCCGCTGCGTTATGTCACAGGCGTGGTGGCGGGCTTTGGCATGCAGGAGAACAACGGCTGGCAGATGCGTTATCACCTGCGTATTGAGCCGCCGTTATGGCGGTGCGGGTTGCGGCAGAACTTCCGTATCTTCCAGCAGCAGGATATCCGGACGATATCGGCCACGTTACTGAACGAGAACGGTGTCACAGAGTGGACGCCGCTGTTTTATGAAGACCATCCGGCGCGGGAGTTCTGTGTCCAGTACGGAGAGAGCGACCTGGCGTTTCTGGCGCGGCTGTGGTCGGAGGAAGGTATTTTCTTCTTTGAGCGGTTTGCGGCGGACAGTCCGGAGCAGAAGCTGACGCTGTGCGACGATGTGGCGGGGCTGTCACAGGCGGGAGAGTATCCGTTTAACCCGGACACATCGGCAGGGGCGGAGACGGAGTGTGTGAGTATGTTCCGTTACGAGGCGCATGTCCGCCCGTCGTCGGTGCAGAGCCAGGATTACACGTTCAAGGTGCCGGACTGGCCGGGGATGTACGAGCAGCAGGGTGAGAACCTGAACGGGCAACTGGAGCAGTATGAGATATTTGATTATCCGGGAAGGTTCAAGGATGAGCAGCACGGAAAGGATTTCACGCTGTACCGGATGGACAGCCTGCGCAGTGATGCGGAGAAGGCGACGGGCCAGAGTAATTCGCCGAGGCTGTGGCCGGGAACGCGGTTTACGCTGACGGGGCATCCGCAGAAGATGCTGAACCGTGAATGGCAGGTGCTACAGAGCATTCTGTCAGGAAGCCAGCCGCAGGCGCTGCACGGGAGTCAGGGAAAGGGAACCACGCTGGGAAATCAGTTAGAGGTGATACCGGCAGACCGGACGTGGCGTCCACGGCTGCAAAACAAGCCGAAGGTGGACGGGCCACAAAGCGCCATTGTCACCGGGCCTGCGGGAGAGGAAATCTTCTGTGATGAACATGGCCGGGTACGGGTGAGGTTTCACTGGGACAGGTATAACCCGGCAACGGAGGTGAGTTCGTGCTGGGTGCGGGTGTCGCAGGCGTGGGCGGGGCCGGGGTTTGGTAACCTGGCGATACCGCGTGTGGGCCAGGAGGTGATTGTTGATTTTCTGAACGGAGACCCGGACCAGCCGATAATCATGGGCCGGACGTACCATGAGGACAACCGTTCGCCGGGGGGACTGCCGGGAACGAAGACGCAGATGACCATCCGGTCGAAGACCTATAAAGGAAGCGGATTTAACGAGCTGCGCTTTGAAGACGCCACGGACAGTGAACAGGTCTATATCCATGCACAGAAGAACATGGACACGGAGGTGCTGAACAACCGCACTACCGATGTGAAAGTGGATCATACGGAAACCATTGGCAACAACCAGAGTATTACGGTGGGTGTGGGGCAGACAGTCACAGTAGGTAAGGAAAATGCCGGGAGCCATGATCAGACTGTCACAGTGGCTCACGATCAAAGTATTGGTGTTGGAAATGACCAGACCCTGACCGTCACCAACAACCGTAGTAAGAGCGTGGGTAATGACCAGGACAGCAAAGTCACGGGTAATGATACCGAAGCAGTGGAAAAATCTCAGACAGTTACGGTAGGGGAAACACTCACCGTTACTGTCGGTGATGCTATCGAGTTTGTTTGTGGGAAGAGTACGTTGCGTATGGATAAAGATGGATATATCACAATCAATGGACACGAGTTATCACTGGGAACAACCGGTGAACAGTATTACAAAGCCGATGGTGATATCAACCTTCAGGCTAAAACCATTCTGGAAAACTAATCATGAGTACTGAATCTTCAGAGTCAATAGTAGCGTTGTCATCAGAAGAATATTCAGGATTACTGGAGGAAATTCTTGAACATAACGACTCACTCTCTTCTGTAAACCCTCACGACATGCTTCTGGGACGGATCGTTACAGTTGACGATGCAGGAATTTTCGTTGCTTTCGGTAATACGCAGGCCAGATCAGTGTCCCTGTAGTGGCATAGTGAATTTGGCCACCTGAATAGAGGTGATATCATCACCTCATAGTCAAAACAGGTGACATTATGACCGGACGTAACAGACGCAATTTTAGCCCCGAGTTTCGCCTCGAGGCTGCCCAGCTTGTACTCGATCAGCATTACACCGTTGCCGCCGCTGCCACTGCGATGAATGTCGGCAAATCCACTATGGATAAATGGGTTCGACAACTGAAAGAAGAGCGAGCGGGAAAATCACCCATAGCTTCACCCATGACACCTGAGCAGATTGAAATACGTGAGTTGAAGAAAAGACTTCAACGCGTTGAAATGGAAAGGGATATATTAAAAAAGGCTACCGCGCTCTTGATGTCAGACTCCCTGAACAATTCTCATTAGTTGAGAAACTCAGGGCGCGGTTTCCTGTTGCCGTTGTGTGCAACGTGTTTGGGGTTCATCGCAGCAGTTATAAATACTGGCGGCAGCCCAGGAAGCCTGACGCCACGAAAGTGGCATTACTGAGCCTTGTGCGTGAAGTTTATCACGAAAGTAACGGTTCAGCAGGAGCGCGAAGCATTGCCGCAATGGTCACCACCAAAGGTATAAAACTGAGCCGCTGGCGGGCAACAAAGCTGATGAAAGCGCTCAATATTATCAGCTGTCAGCAACCTGGCCATCGTTATAAGAAGGCGTCTAAGGAACACATTGAGATCCCTAATTATCTGGATCGCCAGTTTGCTGTTACCGAGCCTAATCAGGCCTGGTGCGGGGATGTGACTTATATCTGGACGGGAAAACGCTGGGCTTATCTGGCTGTTGTACTCGATTTGTTT
>NZ_LFHY01000020.1:0-110963 GCF_001660175.1 Escherichia sp. B1147 | reverse complement strand
GTCTGATAAATTGTTAAAGAGCAGTGCCGCTTCGCTTTTTCTCAGCGGCGCGGGGTGTGCATAATACACTTTCCCGCTACAGAGTCAAGCATTTTTTTGCTTTTCTCTGCCGGGATTCTCAGGAGAATCCCGCTGACCCGGCGGCTTGTTTGCCGTTGTTCCGTGTCAGTGGTGGCGCATTATAGGGAGTTATTCTGAGCTGACAAGAGGAAATTTAAAATAATTTTCCGAATGCGCAACATTCAACCAAATCAGCTTGAAACTGCCAGTTTTTCGAGCGTTTTGAAACCGTAACGCTGTAAAACGGGTAATAACTGTTCAGCTTCTGGCGTCATTGCCATGCAAAAGGCAATGTTCGCATCGGCAGATTTTGCCTCAGGAGCTTCATGTTCCAGCAGCCAGGCCGTTCGGCGGGCAATCGCAGCGCCTGAATCCACCAGTCGGGTTCCCTCTGGCAGCACCTTTAACAGTTCTTCTTGTAATAGAGGGAAGTGGGTACAACCCAGAACAACAGTATCTGGTGGCTCTTTCATTCTTAGCCACGGGCGCAGGATACGTTTTAGCGCATCCAGAGAGATTTCTTCGCCATGCAGCTTCGCTTCAGCCAGCTCAACCATCTCTGCCGAGCCCAGCATTTCTATCTGACATTCATTAGCGAAACGCGCGATTAGCTCGTGGGTATAAGAACGTTTTACCGTGCCACGAGTTGCCAGCAATCCGACAATGCCATTCGCAGTCAGACGTGCCGCTGGCTTAATTGCCGGTACGACACCGACAACCGGGAACGCAAACTTCTCGCGTAATGCAGGAAGTGAGACGGTACTGGCGGTGTTGCAAGCCACAACAGCCAGCGCAAGGGGATAACGCTCTTGCACCGCAGTAACAATTTCCACCACTCGCTCAACAATAAAGTCTTCGTTTTTTTCGCCATAAGGGAAAGCGACATTATCGAAAGCATAAATGTAATGGAGATCCGGTAAGAGGCGCCGGATCTCGTCATAGACCGACAGCCCACCGACGCCGGAGTCAAACACCAGCACGGTGGGACGTGGTTCAGAAGGTGTAGCTGCCAGACAAGGTGTATTCCCGTCCTGCAGTTTGATAGCCATAGACTGTCTCGTAATCTTTGTCGAACAGGTTGGCTATTTTACCACGAACTGTCAGATGAGAGGTGACCGGATATGCAACCGCAAGATCCCATAAACTCACACCGCCCATTTTCACAGTTTGATACGGCCAGGAGGAGTAATCCTTATCATAGCGAGTGCCTAAATACTGATAAGTAATACCCCAGTCGAAGTCATACAGCTGCCAGTCGAGCTGGTATTTCACCTGCTGTTTAGCGCGGCGTAACAACGGTGCGTCAGTAATTGCGTTACGAGCATCGACATAATCGTAACTCACAGTATGCGTCAGTGGTCCGGTATCAAAATTGGCGGTCGCCTCGACACCTTTAATCCGCGCTTTCCCTTCGTTGTAATATTTCAGGATGTGGTCGTCATAATCGATTAAGTCACTAACATCGTTACGATATCCAGAAATACGCCAGTTCACTCCAGCGGTTAAGCCTTCAAACGCGCCTTCCCACTGTTTGCTTTTCTCAGGGTCCAGATCCGGATTACCGTAGAAGCCGTACAATTGCCCAAGATTAGGTGCCTTGTAGGACGTGCCATAAGAAGCGATGAAACGATAGCCTTCGATGAACTCCCATCCGACGCTGGTTTGCCAGGTTCCATGACGGCCAAACTGTGAGTTATCGTCGCTGCGTGCTGCACCTTCAAAGGTAAAATCGCCGACTTGTTGCAATCCGGTCAGATAGATACCGGTATTACGTTGATCATATCCATCGTCAACATACCCGGTACCTGGCGTCGTAGTCTGTTTCTGCCAGTCAACACCCGCACCAATATTACCGTGGCCAACGGTGACGTTGTTTGCCCACTGGACGGTGTACTGCTTCATCTCATCGAGCGTCGCGGACGAATCATAACGACCATAATGCGGATCGTAGTTGTAATCTTTGCTATGGCTATAGCTGGTAATGAGCTGTGATTTAATCAGTTCGCCGTTATAGCGCAGCCCAGCGTCCCAGCTTTGGCTATAGAGTTTACGGGTATCGAGCAACGGTGAGCCGGGAGAATAATACGCGTCATAATTGGTCCGATTATCATAGCCATAGCCACGTACAAAGCCGCTCCAGGCATCGGTAAAATTATGTTCCAGAGCACCATAAAGCGTTTTACTTAAGAAACCATCGTTATCAGGCTGCGCTTGCATTCCTGTATTGCCGTAAGCGACAACATCATAACCATGGGTATAAGCGTAATCGCCTAACAGGGTTACCCGAGTTTTATCCCCCAGTTGTTGCTGCGTAGAGACATCGTAGTTTTGATAACTATGGCTTCCCCATCCCGCTGAAATTTCCGTTCCGGGTTCATCGCGCGTCGTAATGATATTCACCACCCCGCCGATTGCATCGGAACCATAAACGGCGGATCGCGGCCCGCGGATATATTCGACACGCTGGACAAGTGCAATAGGGAATTGACTAAGATCGGCAGAACCACTCACCCCTGCCAGATTCAGGCGCACGCCATCAATTAATACCAACACATGACTGGCATTTGTGCCACGAATAAAAATAGAAGAAAGCTGACCTGAACCGCCGTTTTGAGTGATATCCACGCCAGGGAGACGGCGCAGCACATCATTGACCGAGGTCGACTGCCAGCGGTCAATATCCTGACGCGTCACAACGGTAGTTGGCGCAAGCACAGTGTTGCGCGGCTGTTCAAAACGGTTAGCAGTAACAACGAGAGTATCCGGGCTGGTATCCTGTGCCCAAGCAGAAAAGGCTGTGACAGAACACGCCGTCAGCAGCGAAGCTTTTTTAATCATTGTAAAGCATCCACAATATAAGAAGGATGCCGCAGGTTTCATCAATATTACGCGATGATGAGAACCAGATGCGACGTTGGCCGGCAGGTCTTCGGGCTTGGAGGGGTATCTGAGGATACAAAGAGATGATGACTTCCCACCGGATGGCAGTGTCTGCATTACGCAATCATCGCACCTTTCCTTACCGCTGCGCGTCAGCTCCAGATTCGCACTGGATTCCCTATTAACTCACAGGACCGGCAAGTGGATGCTACAGGTTGTAACAAGTTACTGTCCAGACATAGCTCACAAATAGGAATTCATCAAGATCTGGACATCTGATGAGCAATCCCTACAATCGCCGCGTACTTTAATTTTTCAGGATACATCATGACCCCCGAACACCTTCCAACAGAACAGTATGAAGCGCAGTTAGCCGAAAAAGTGGTACGTTTGCAAAGTATGATGGCACCGTTTTCTGACCTGGTTCCGGAAGTGTTTCGCTCGCCGGTCAGCCATTACCGGATGCGTGCGGAGTTCCGCATCTGGCACGATGGCGATGACCTGTACCACATCATTTTCGATCAGCAAACCAAAAGCCGCATCCGCGTAGATAGCTTTCCCGCCGCCAGTGAACTTATCAACCAGTTGATGACGGCGATGATTGCGGGTGTGCGCAATAATCCTGTTCTACGCCACAAGCTGTTCCAGATTGATTACCTCACCACGCTGAGTAATCAAGCGGTGATTTCCCTGCTGTACCATAAAAAGCTGGATGACGAGTGGCGTCAGCAGGCGGAAGCCCTGCGCGATGCACTACGCGCGCAGAATCTGAATGTGCATCTGATTGGTCGGGCAACGAAAACCAAAATCGAGCTGGATCAGGATTACATCGACGAACGTCTACCGGTCGCAGGAAAAGAGATGATCTACCGCCAGGTAGAAAACAGCTTCACCCAGCCGAACGCGGCGATGAATATTCAGATGCTGGAATGGGCGCTGGACGTGACCAAAGGCTCAAAAGGTGATTTGCTGGAGCTGTACTGCGGAAACGGTAATTTTTCATTAGCGCTGGCGCGCAATTTTGATCGGGTATTAGCCACCGAAATAGCCAAGCCGTCTGTTGCTGCTGCGCAATACAACATTGCCGCCAACCATATTGATAACGTACAAATTATTCGTATGGCAGCGGAAGAATTTACCCAGGCGATGAATGGCGTGCGTGAGTTTAACCGTTTACAGGGAATCGACTTAAAGAGTTATCAGTGTGAAACCATTTTTGTCGACCCGCCGCGCAGCGGTCTGGACAGTGAAACCGAGAAAATGGTGCAGGCGTATCCGCGTATTTTGTACATTTCCTGCAACCCGGAAACGCTGTGTAAGAATCTGGAAACATTAAGCCAGACGCACAAGGTTGAACGTCTGGCTCTGTTTGATCAGTTCCCCTACACGCACCATATGGAGTGCGGCGTATTACTGACGGCGAAGTAAAATCCATGCCGGATAGCATCGCTATCCGGCATGATACTTGTTACTCTGCAACTTCCTGCTTACGGTTACGCATCTTCGCGCCAATCCAGAACACCATGATGACGGACAGCACAGCCGGGAAGAAGTTAGAACCGATATCCGGATATTCTGCACGAACCACCGTGCTATACAGCAGAACGCCGAGAATAAAACAGGCAGCTGCCAGACCCGGCAATCCGACCGGCATAGTACGATTAAGATAACGTTGATGCAGGCAGTAAACCGTCAGCACCAGGGAAATAATCGGGAATACAGAAAATGGCACAATGGAGCTAAACAGCGCTGCAAAAGTACCATTAATCGATAAGCCAGCAACCAACGCCAGCAGCAGCGTACCTCTATCTTGATTTGCTTGTTTCATTACTCGTCCTTCACATTTCCCGGAATAATTGCGGTTTTCTCTTGTTCACGGCGATACCAGTAATAAGCCCCTTTCGAAATCATTCGTAGTTGCAGTACCAGTCGCTCTTCTAATTGCCGACGTTGTTCGACGCCGACATCCAAAGCCTCGGCACCCGCACTGAAGACAATCGTCACCATTGCTTCGGCTTGCGCTTCAGTAAACGCGCGAGGCATATGGTTTTCGAGTTCAAGATAGTCCGCAAGTTCCGCAATGAAGTGCTGAATTTCACGCGCAACGGCGGCACGAAATGCGGCGGAGGTGCCGGAGCGTTCCCGCAATAATAACCGGAAGGCGTTAGGATTATTACCGATGAACTCCATAAATGTGGATACCGAGGTGCGGATCACACTCCCGCCTTTAGCGATACGCTGACGCGCCTGGCGCATAAGCTGACGCAGCATCAAACCACTCTCGTCAACCATGGTCAGGCCAAGTTCGTCTACGTCGCGGAAATGCCGATAAAAAGAGGTGGGAGCGATGCCCGCTTCACGCGCCACTTCACGCAAACTCAGGCTGGCGAAGCTGCGTTCAGCACTTAATTGGCTAAATGCGGCTTCTACCAGCGAACGTCGGGTTTTTTCTTTTTGCTGCGCTCTTACGCCCATCACGATGTCTGAATCCTTGCCAAAAGTACTGCTGGCACTATACCAGAGAATGAACATTCTGGATTGCTTCAGTGCTGTGAATGAATGGCAAGACAATAAAACGTATTCACTGCAATTCTTTGGCCGGTTCTTTTACGAACAACAACGCCAGCATCGACAGCAATGTCCCCCCGCCCAGATACCACGCCGGAGCAGTCAGGCTATCCAGTAACACGATGGATTGCGTAGCGAAATATTGCGCAAAACCGCCGAAAATTGCTACGCCAATGCTATAAACCAGCGCGAAGCCTAATGCCCGGATCCGTTTCGGCAACAGTTCGGAAATCAGCAACATTACCGGTACTCCACCAAGCGTGGTAAAGCTGACCATCACGAAAACGACCGTCAGCAACATGCCTGGGCTTGGGTAATTCACCAACAACCAGAACGAAGGCCAGCTACAGAGAAGCACCATCACACGCGAGATAAAAATCAGCTTTTTACGTCCGACCGAATCACATAGCATCCCCACCAACAGCGCGCCCGCAAACGTAATCACCCCCGCCAGTAACATCGCTGCATGAGAATAGTGTTGAGGCATTGCCAGATACTTCGCCGCCCAGGTGCCGTAGTAAAAGAGGGAAATATAGGTTGCTACCGTACTACCAATAGCGAGTAAAACGCCGTTAACGATAGTCGCTTTATGTTGCAGGAGCAGAGAGAACGCGCTTTCGCTGGCAGCGGCTTTTTTATTGTGTACTGGTTCAGGCACATCATTTTCCAGGCTCAGACGCAGCCAGCAACCGATGGGCGCTAAAAGCACACCAATAAAAAATGGCACACGCCAGCCCCATTCTGCCATTACGGTTTCTGAACCTGTGGCGAACGGTAGCCATGCGCTCAGACCTAAAGCAACAACGCCACCAAATGTCGTTGCCAGCCCCTGAGTCGCCAGCGACCAGCTACTGTAAAAGCCGCGACGATTTGCCGGAGCTGACTCAACCAGCAAAGACATTGAGGCGCCGACTTCACCACCTGCCGCAACGCCCTGAATCAGACGCGCCAGCACCAGCGTCGCCGTTCCCCAATAGCCCGCCGTCGCATATGTTGGCGCAATGCCAATCATCAACGTGCCGAGGCTCATCAGGGCAATGGTGAACACCATCGCAGGCTTACGTCCGAAGCGATCGGCCCAGGCCCCGACGATAATTCCACCAAGCGGGCGCATAAAAAAACTCACGCCAAACGTTGCAAATGCCAGTAACAGCGCGACATTGTGATCAGCACTGGGTGGGAAGAAAAGCGTACTGATATAGACCACAAAAAAGTTGTAAACGCCAAAATCAAAAAATTCGAGCGCATTGCCAAACGCCGAGGCAAAAATCACCCGCTTACCGCTGGGCTTTTTCTTCACAATCACGGTTCCATTTACGATCGCCGTCATTCCATGTTCCTTGCCAGAAAGTGTTGTTGTGTGTTGTTTTATTTATTGCAGCCAGGCTTCTACCAGTGCGCCCCAGTAGCTACTTGCCGGGACCAGACTTGCATCGTTGAAGTCGTAGCCCGGGTTATGCACCATGCATGCCCCTTCCCCGACATCGCCATTACCGAACAGCAAAAAAGCGCCTTTTGGCTGGGCTTCCAACATGAAAGAGAAATCTTCACTGCCCATCAGAGGTTTAATGCCAAACTCAGCCCGAGCTTCGCCAAACGTTTTACACGCCGCCTGCCAGGCGAAGCGCGCCATCTCCTCGTCATTCACTAATACCGGTGTGCCGTTAACATGCGTCACATCAGCCGTAGCGCCAAAGCTGACAGCCTGGGCTTGCGCCAGAGCAGGAATACGGGTCAGAAGAAGTTGCCGGGTTTCGCGGCTAAGAGAGCGGACGCTGATTTTCATCTCAGCACTATCAGGAATGACGTTAGCGGCCTCACCCGCAACAATGCTGCCAACGGTTATCACTGCTGCTTCCAGCGGATCGACATTGCGCGACACAATGCTTTGTAATGCGGTGGTGATATGTGCCGTGATCAGCACCGGATCGATGGCTTTGTGAGGAATTGCGCCATGCCCACCACAACCATGAACTGTGATGTGGAACTGATCCATTGACGCCATTAGCGCCCCAGGCTGGAAGAAAAACTTGCCAACCGGTAAGCCCGGCATGTTATGCATACCGAAAATCGCATCGCAGGGGAAACGGTCAAAAAGCCCCTCTTTAACCATGATCTCGCCGCCGTTAATCATCTCTTCTGCGGGCTGGAAGATAAGACGTAACGTGCCGTTAAAACGACGAGTTTCGGCAAGATAACGCGCAGCGCCAAGTAATATCGTGGTATGACCGTCATGCCCGCATGCGTGCATTAAACCGGGATGTTTACTGGCCCAGGGCTTGCCGCTATTTTCATAAATTGGCAACGCATCCATATCAGCACGCAGACCAATACTTTTCTCTCCGTCCCCCACTATTAACGTGGCCACTATCCCCGTCGTTGCCAGCCCTTGCTCTACCTCATAGCCCCACTGGCGCAGCTTTTCCGCAACCAGAGCACTGGTTTTAAATTCTTGTAATCCCAGCTCCGGGTTTTCGTGGATTTGGTGGCGGATCTCGCGCAACTCTTCCTCAAACCCACGAATGTAGTGTTCGATCATCGGCTATTCCTTTATTCACTTATAAACAAGTTAATTAACGGGTTTTATTGATGGTGTAAATATAAATAACGAATCAATATGAAATATTTATATATTTGTTTTATAAGAATATTTAACATAGACAATAACAAAAAAGCACGCTTCGGCAAGATAAAACTATCAGCCATAAGAAAAAGCAATTAATAGCGAATTAGTGGATTAAGAAGGGGGCAGACAAAGCAAAGGCCGCTCACGATATAGCCAGATAAATGACGGGGATCAATTGGCTTACCCGCGATAAAATGTTACCATTCTGTTGCTTTTATGTATAAGAACAGGTAAGCCCTACCATGCCACATTCCTACGATTACGATGCCATAGTAATAGGTTCCGGCCCCGGCGGCGAAGGCGCTGCAATGGGTCTTGTTAAGCAAGGTGCGCGCGTCGCAGTTATCGAGCGTTATCAAAATGTTGGCGGCGGTTGCACCCATTGGGGCACCATCCCGTCAAAAGCCCTCCGCCACGCTGTTAGCCGCATTATAGAATTTAATCAAAACCCACTTTACAGCGACCATTCGCGACTGCTCCGCTCTTCTTTTGCCGATATCCTCAACCATGCCGATAACGTGATAAATCAACAAACGCGCATGCGTCAGGGGTTTTACGAACGTAATCACTGCGAAATATTGCAGGGGAATGCCCGCTTCGTTGACGAGCACACGCTGGCGCTGGACTGTCCGGACGGCACGGTTGAAACGTTAACCGCAGAAAAATTTGTCATTGCCTGCGGCTCACGCCCTTATCATCCAGCAGACGTCGATTTTACCCATCCGCGCATTTACGATAGCGATTCGATTCTTAGCATGCATCACGAACCGCGCCATGTGCTTATCTACGGCGCAGGGGTGATCGGTTGTGAATATGCGTCGATCTTCCGTGGCATGGATGTGAAAGTGGATCTGATCAATACCCGTGATCGTCTGCTGGCATTTCTGGATCAGGAGATGTCAGATTCTCTCTCCTATCACTTCTGGAACAGTGGTGTGGTGATTCGTCACAACGAAGAGTACGAGAAGATCGAAGGTTGCGATGACGGCGTGATCATGCACTTGAAGTCAGGCAAAAAGCTGAAAGCAGACTGCCTGCTCTATGCCAACGGACGCACCGGTAATACCGATTCGCTGGCGTTACAGAACATTGGGCTGGAAACTGACAGTCGCGGACAGCTTAAGGTCAACAGCATGTATCAAACCGCGCAGCCGCACGTTTACGCGGTGGGCGACGTGATTGGTTATCCAAGTCTGGCGTCGGCGGCCTACGACCAGGGGCGCATTGCCGCGCAGGCGCTGGTGAAAGGCGAAGCCACCGCGCATCTGATTGAAGATATCCCTACCGGCATCTACACCATTCCGGAAATCAGCTCGGTCGGTAAAACGGAACAGCAACTGACCGCGATGAAGGTTCCGTATGAAGTAGGCCGCGCCCAGTTTAAACATCTGGCTCGCGCACAAATCGTCGGCATGAACGTGGGTACGCTGAAAATTTTGTTCCATCGGGAAACGAAAGAGATTCTGGGGATTCATTGCTTTGGCGAGCGCGCTGCCGAAATTATTCATATCGGTCAGGCGATTATGGAACAAAAAGGTGGCGGCAACACTATTGAGTACTTCGTCAACACCACCTTTAACTACCCGACCATGGCGGAAGCCTATCGGGTAGCGGCATTAAACGGCTTAAACCGCCTGTTTTAACGCTTTATCGAAATGGCCATCCATTTTTTCGCGGATGGCCTCTGCCAGCTGCTCATAGCGGCTGCGCAATGGTGAGCCTGGGCGATAAACCAGACCAATGGTACGGCGTGGTTCCGGCTTAATGCACGGCAGATAAACCACACCATCGCGTTTGCGTTCTGGCGGTACAGCCAGCGCAGGCAGTAAAGTGATCCCGCTACCTGCGGCCACCATGTTGCGCAGCGTCTCCAGACTGGTCGCGCGGAAGTGTGTATCTTCATCCGCTCCAGCTTCAAAGCAGAAGCCCATTGCCTGATCGCGCAGACAGTGACCATCTTCCAGCATCAGCAGTTTTTCTCCTGCCAGATCGGCCATCGGCACACATTCGCGGTTAGCCCACGGGTGATCTTCATAGATTGCCAACAGCATTGGCTCATCAAACAACGGCACTTCAATGAATGCTTCGCTCTCTTTCACCAGCGCGAGGATCACGCAGTCGAGTTTGCCACTATCCAGCTGCGCCAGTAACTGGTGGGTCTGCGCTTCATGCAGATACATTTCCAGCTTCGGAAAGGTCTGGTGCAGCATCGGGATAATATGCGGCAACAGGTAAGGTCCAACCGTTGGAATCAAACCAATATGCAGCGGTCCGGACATCGTCTCCCCCTGCTGGCTTGCCATCTCTTTAAGGACTTTCACCTCGCGCAGCACGGTACGCGCCTGATCCACCAGTAGCATTCCCGCCTGGGTGAATAACACTTTACGGCTGGTCCGCTCCAGCAACATCACGCCCAGCTCATCTTCCAGCTTACGAATTTGCCCACTCAAGGTTGGCTGGCTGACGTGGCAGGAATCTGCCGCACGGCGAAAATGGCGGTGCTCGGCCAGTGCCACCAGGTACTCAAGATCACGAATATTCATTATCCATCCTCCATCGCCACGATAGTTCATGGCGATAGGTAGCATAGCAACGAACGATTATCCCTATCAAGCATTGTGACTGATAATTGCTCACAGAAACGGAGCGGCACCTCTTTTAACCCTTGAAGTCACTGCCCGTTTCGAGAGTTTCTCAACTCGAATAACTAAAGCCAACGTGAACTTTTGCGGATCTCCAGGATCCGCTTTTTTTTATTTTACAGGCCCACAGCAAGAGAGCCTGATAGTAACGGTTACTCAATGCGATCTTTGACAATAAAGAAGTAACACAGCGCACCAGTGAAGGTCACACAAGCGGCGATAACCAGCGCCAGATTAAACGAGTGCGTAGTATCCACTACCCAACCGGTTACGATCGGGGCAAAGGAAGCAAAGACAAAACTGCCAAAGTTTTGAATACCGGCGATGGAAGCCACTTTTGTTTCAGACACCATCACCTGAACCAGTCCCCATGCAGATGTTCCCGCGAAATGCACACAGAACAGCGCCATTGAGATAAACGCCACCGCTTGCGTTGGTGAGGAAGATTGCACTACCAGCAACGTGCCTAATGCCGACATCATCAAACCGCAGACAATAGCCGTTTTACGCGTCTTCGCCAGGTCGTAGCCTTTTTTAGCCAGTCGATCGACAACAATACCGTTGACCCACATTCCGACTGCCGCCGCGAGGAAAGGAATCGCCGCCACCCAACCCGTTTTCGCCAGACTAAAACCTTGCTCGGCCTGCAAATAACCGGGTAACCACGCGATGTAGAGCCAGCCTGTATAGTTGACGCCAGAGAAACCTAAAATCATCCCCCAGGTTGTCCGATGCTTAAACAGCGCCAGCCATTCACTAAATTGCAGTTGTGGTCGCGGTTTAACCGGCGCGGAGAGATACGTCCGTTCTTCCTCGGTCAGGACAAACTGCGCCCGGTTGCGGTACCACGCGTACCAACAGATCCCAACCAGAATCCCCGCCACGCCGATGATGACAAACATCGCCCGCCAGCCCCACGCCAGTTGCATCAGCACCAGAGCAGGAGGCGCAATAGCCTGACCGATAACGGTAGATGAGTTAAAAATCCCCAACGCCGTGCCGCGTTCTTTTTGGGCATACCAGTCGGTGATAGATTTCACCCCCGCAGGCATAAATGGCGCTTCGCCAATACCCAGACCAATACGCATTAAAATAAAGTGGCTAAAAGAATTAACCATTCCTGTTAATGCCTGCATTAATGACCAGAATATCAAGCCTGCGCCTAAAACTATTCGTGGGCCAAAGCGGTCTAGCAAAATACCGGAAGGAAGTTGTGAAAAACCATAAGACAGAGAAAATGCAGAAAGTAAAACGCCAAACTCGGTGGCGGATAATCCTAACTCACCACGAATAGCTTCACCTGCCACACTCAACGACGAACGGTCGAGGAAATTAACGATCCCCGCCATAAATAATAAAACCAGCGTCACTGTCTGAATACGACGGATCCGTTGCAGTTTATTACCCACAACACTACCAGGCAAATCAACGTCCATTTTTAAGCTCCTTGAGCAGATTTAATAGATTTGATTACTCAATCAATAAATTAAGCGACAGATATACGGCTTCGCTTAAATCACTACCAATTCCACAATGTGCCGTCTTCCAGTCGTGCGACAGGGAGATACGCCGGGTCATACGGATATTTCGCCGCCAGCTTCTCATCGAAAGAGATACCCAGACCCGGTTCATCACCAGGGTGCATATAACCCTCATCGAAGCGCCAGCTATGCGGGAAGACTTCAAGCATTTGTTCGGAATAGCCCATGTACTCCTGAACGCCAAAGTTTGGTACCCAGAGGTCAAAATGCAGCGCCGCCGCATGGCAAATGGGCGATAAATCAGAAGGGCCGTGCGAACCGGTGCGTACCTGATAAAGTGATGCGAAATCGGCTATCCGCCGCATTCCGGTAATGCCGCCTGCATGGGTAATCGTCGTGCGAATGTAGTCAATTAGCTGCTCTTCGATTAACTGCTTGCAGTCCCAGATACTGTTAAACACTTCACCGACCGCAATCGGCGTCACGGTATGCTGGCGAATTAAACGGAAACATTCCTGATTCTCGGCAGGCGTCGGGTCTTCCATCCAGAACAGGCGGTAATCTTCAATGCTCTTTCCAAAGCGCGCCGCTTCGATGGGGGTAAGGCGATGGTGCATGTCATGCAACAGATGTTCGTTAAAACCGAACTTATTGCGCACTGCCTCAAATAACTTCGGCGTGAAATCGAGATACTTCTCCGTCGACCACAACTGCTCTTCCGGCCACTGGCCTTTAGTTGCCGGTTCGTACGCCAGTCCTTTGCCTTTCGCCAGGCCATAGGTGGTTTGCATCCCAGGCACACCGCACTGCACACGAATCGCCTTAAAGCCCATCTGCTGGTGCTTTGCATAGTCCTCAAGGACTTCATCAATCGTGCGCCCGGTGGTATGGCAATAAACCATCACCCCCTCACGAGAAGCACCACCAAGCAGTTGATACAGCGGCATATTGGCTGCTTTAGCTTTGATATCCCACAGCGCCATATCGATAGCAGAAATAGCCGACATCGTGACGGGGCCACGTCGCCAGTAAGCGCCTTTATAAAAGAATTGCCAGATATCTTCGATTCGACTGGCATCACGGCCAATTAATTGTGGACAAAGATGATCTTTAAGATATGACGCGACCGACAATTCGCGACCATTTAGCGTGGCATCTCCCAATCCACAAAGTCCGCTTTCAGTGGTTATTTTAAGCGTAACGAAATTACGCCCGGGGCAAGTAACAAAAACGTCCGCAGCAATAATTTTCATTATTGCAATCTCCTGTGTTGTAAATAGACGCTTCAAACTTAATTTTACGTCTACTACCATACAAGAGAGAAAGAGTGATTATTCAACCGTGATCACATTAAAAACAAAAATTTCCTCCGAGGAACAAAAATATCCTCAAAAACCACCAGGATAATTGATCATTATCGTTAAAACAACACGTTAAATAATCACATAACAAATTCCATTAACCTTCAGAATGAACACAGCAGCAGAAATTAATCATATTTCATTAATTAAAATATGTATCGTTTGATGTATTTAAAAATATTTTTATGCGAGGAACGAACGTAAAAGAAGGCACAGGAATAAAAAGGAATGTGACAAATAATAGTTCTGGCTGGGCGTTAAATTTAAGGTCAACAGAATGCTGGCAAATCTCTGCCTGATGCGACGCTATCACGTCTTATCAGGCCTACAAAGTGCAACACTACGTAGGCATGATAAGCAAAGCGCATCAGGCAAACTCCCCGTTTTCAGGGGAGCGATATAAACAAGTTACCCTAACCGCGCCTTTGCAAAAGCAATCGCCTGCGCCACCTGCTGCGGTGAGACGCCGCCTTTTGCCGCACGCTTGTCGAGGCACGATTGCAGCGACAGAATCGGATAGACATCTTCGCCAATCACCTTGCTGAATTTCTGCAACTCAGCCAGCGGCAGTTCTTCCAGTGGTTTGCCCTGACGAATGGCTTCCACCACCGCTTCGCCAACAATATGGTGCGCCTCGCGGAACGGCACGCCTTTAGCCACCAGATAATCAGCCAGTTCGGTGGCGTTTGCGTAGCCCTGCTGCGCCGCTTCCTGACAACGCGGGCGTTTCACCTGAATCCCGTCCAGCACCAGCGCCGCCATATGCAGGCAGTCCAGCCAGGTATCGAGCGCGTCGAATAAGCCCTCTTTGTCTTCCTGCATATCTTTGTTGTAGGCCAGCGGTAGACCTTTAAGGGTCATCATCATGCCGGTTAACGCGCCCTGAACACGGCCGCATTTACCACGAATCAGCTCCAGCGCATCCGGATTTTTCTTCTGGGGCATTAATGATGAACCGGAAGTCACACGATCAGAAAGCTCCACAAAACCTGCTTCACCGGTGTTAAAGAAAATCAGATCTTCGGCAAAACGCGACAAATGCACCATACCGATAGCGGCGGCAGAAAGCAGCTCCAGCACGTGGTCGCGGTCAGAAACACTGTCGAGGCTATTACGCGTTGCCGAAGCAAAACCCAGCCAGCCTGCTAACTGTTCACGGTCAATTTCATAGGCCGTTCCCGCCAGCGCGCCACAGCCTAACGGGCTGACATCCAGGCGCTTAAGCGCGTCCTGCAAACGGCTTTCATCACGCGCCAGCATCTCAACGTAGGCCAGGCACCAGTGAGCGAACGTCACCGGCTGGGCGCGTTGCAGGTGGGTATAGCCCGGCATTACCGCATCCTGATTGTTTGCCGCCGTTTCCACCAGCGCCGATTGCAGCTGACGGTTAGCCGTCAGCAACTCGCTAACGGTAGCTTTGCACCACAGTTTCAGATCGGTCGCTACCTGGTCATTACGGCTACGCCCGGTATGCAGTTTTTTGCCTAACTGGCCCACTTTGTCGATCAGTTTGCCTTCCACCCAGCTATGGATATCTTCGGCGTCGCTTTCGAGGATTTGCTGTGGCCTGGCGCGAACATCTTCCAGCAGCACGTTCAGCGCCTCTTCCAGTTGCGCCTGCTCTTCTGCGGTTAACACGCCTACCGTTACCAGGGCTTTGGACCAGGCCACAGAGCCGACAATATCCTGCTCCGCCAGACGATAATCAAAGCGCAGTGAGTCGTTGAATTGTTTGAACCGTTGATCTGCTGCCTGGGTAAAACGCCCGCCCCAAAGTGCCATAACTCTGTTTCCTTATTTTGAAATTCAATGCCGGAAAGCTCTGCCTCCGGCCAACAAAACTTAAGCTAAAATCCGCGTACCCATCGGCATACCGTTAAACAGTGCCGGAAGCTGTTCCGCATGACGCCAGGAGGCGATATCTACCGGGCGGCCCAACGTGCGCGCAGCATCCAGCGCCGCGTTCACTTTCACTATCATGCCGTCGGTAATAATGCCCTGCTCAATCAGTTGTTCCGCTTTCGCGGCGGTCATTTCGGCAATACGTTGCCCTTTACCGTCGAGAATGCCGCTGACGTCGGAGAGCAAAATCAGATCCGCACCCAGCGTTGCCGCCAGCGCCGTCGCCGCCTGGTCAGCATTGACGTTCATCAGTTGCCCTTCGTCCGTTACGCCAATGGAACTAACCACCGGCAGATAACCGTTTTCCAGCAACGTATTGATAAGCTTAGGCGAACCTGGCTGCGCCAGTCCAACATGGCCTAACTCTTCATCAAGCTGGGTCACTTTGACGCTGTCGCCATCACCAAGAAACAAGCCTACGGCAGCAATCTGATGTCTCTTCGCCCACGCCAGTAAGGTTTTATTTGCCGTTCCCGCCAGCGCCCCGGTGATAATGTCTATCTGATCGGCAGGCGTCACCCGCAGGCCATTTTTCTTTTTCACCGGCAGATTCAGCCCTTTCATCAGCTCATCCACCACGCAGCCGCCGCCGTGGACAATCACCAGCGGGCGCTGATGTGATTCGCGATATTTCACCAGTGCGCTAAACAGACGCTCCAGCGCCTCTTCGCTATCCAGCAACACGCCGCCCAGTTTGATAATTAATGGATTCATCATTGCACCCTTAAATAAGAGACTGCGTTTGGGCATAGCCGAAACGAATATTGGCGCACTGTATTGCTTGCGCCGCCGCACCTTTCAATAAGTTATCTTCGGTCGCCACGATAATCAGATGCTCGCCCTGAACGGCAAACCCGATATCGCAAAACGGCAGCCCGACGACATTTTTCAGCGCAGGAACGCCTTTGTCATACAGTCGCACCAGCGGTTGATGCGCATACGCCTGCTGTAATGCCTGCGCCACTTGCGCCTGGTTCACGCCAGACTTCAGGCGGCAGGTAATGGTTTCCAGAATGCCGCGCGGGAAATTGCCCAGATGCGGGGTAAAAATCACGTCAGCACCAAGATGCGTGGCGATCTCCGGCTGATGGCGATGGGTAAAGACACCGTATGGTTGCAGGCTAACTTCGCAAAAGCTGTTTGAAATTGCCGCTTTACGTCCTGCACCGCTCACACCACTGGTGGCGTTGATGACCGGCCACTGACTGAGATCAAGAAGATCGGCGTCAATTAACGGTTTCAGCGCCAGTTGTGCCGCCGTCGGATAACAGCCCGGCACCGCAATCAAGTTCGCTTCTTTTAATTTATTGCCGCACCACTCCGCCAGCCCATAAGCCGCCTGCTCAAGCAGTTCCGGGTATTGATGGGTAAAGCCGTAATATTTTTCATAGAAGGCAGCGTCGTTAACGCGAAACGCGCCGGAAAGGTCGAACACCACACAGCCCGCTTCAAGAAATTGTGGCGCTAAATCGTGGCTAACTTCATGGGCGGTGGCGAGAAACACCACGTCCACTCCTGGGCTAAACTCGCTGATATCCGACATCGGCTGCAACGGCAGATCAACGATGCCTTTGAGCTGCGGATGCAAATCGGAGATTAACTTTCCCGCATCATTGCTTTGCGCTGAGACAGTCAAAGCGGTTATGTTCATATGCGGATGGCGATTTACATAGGTCACTAGCTCTGCGCCAGCGTAACCGCTGGCACCCACAATCAGCGTATTCAACATCGGGGCTATTCACCTTCTTATGTCTGGTTGCCTGGTTAAACGTAAAACATTCACCTTACGGCTGGTGGGTTTTATTACGCTCAACGTTAGTGTATTTTTATTCACAATTACTGCATGAATATTGATACTATCATGACCAGAGGTGTGTCAACAATGAAAAACAAATTACCGCCATTTATCGAGATTTACCGCGCTCTGATTGCCACACCTTCAATAAGCGCTACGGAAGAGGCACTCGATCAAAGCAATGCAGATTTAATCACTCTGCTGGCGGGCTGGTTTAAAGATTTGGGCTTCAATGTGGAAGTGCAGCCCGTGCCAGGAACTCGCAACAAATTTAATATGCTGGCAAGTTGCGGACAGGGGGCTGGCGGCCTGCTGCTGGCCGGTCATACCGATACTGTACCGTTTGATGATGGGCGTTGGACGCGCGATCCGTTTACGCTGACGGAACATGACGGCAAGCTTTACGGCTTGGGCACCGCCGACATGAAAGGCTTCTTTGCGTTTATCCTCGATGCGCTACGCGATGTCGACGTCACGAAGCTTGCAAAACCGCTCTACATTCTGGCGACTGCCGATGAAGAAACCAGTATGGCAGGAGCGCGTTATTTTGCCGAAACCACCGCCCTGCGCCCGGATTGCGCCATCATTGGCGAACCAACATCGCTGCAACCGGTACGCGCACATAAAGGCCACATCTCTAATGCCATTCGCATTATGGGTCAGTCGGGCCACTCCAGCGATCCGTCGCGCGGGGTTAACGCTATCGAACTGATGCACGACGCCATCGGCCATATTTTGCAATTGCGCGATAACCTGAAAGAACGCTATCACTATGAAGCGTTTACAGTGCCGTATCCCACACTCAACCTCGGGCATATTCACGGCGGTGACGCCTCTAACCGTATTTGCGCTTGTTGTGAATTGCATATGGATATTCGCCCGCTGCCTGGCATGACGCTCAGTGAACTTAACGGCTTGCTCAACGACGCGCTGGCGCCGGTGAGCGAACGCTGGCCGGGCCGTCTGACGGTCGAAGAGTTGCACCCACCGATCCCAGGCTATGAATGCCTACCGAACCACCAACTGGTTGAAGTGGTTGAGAAATTACTCGGCGCACAGACCGAAGTGGTTAACTACTGTACCGAGGCGCCGTTTATTCAGACGTTATGCCCGACGCTGGTGCTCGGCCCTGGCTCAATTAATCAGGCCCATCAACCAGATGAATATCTGGAGACGCGTTTTATTAAGCCCACCCGTGAGCTGATCACCCAGGTAATTCACCATTTTTGCTGGCATTAAAACGTAGGCCGGATAAGGCGGTCACGCTGCATCCGGCACTGTTGCCAAACTCCAGTGCCGCAATAATGTCGGATGCGATGCTTGCGCATCTTATCCGACCTACAGTGACTCAAATGATGCCCAACCGTAGGCCGGATAAGGCGGTCACGCCGCATCCGGCACCGTTGCCAAACTCCGGTGCCGCAATAATGTCGGATGCGATGCTTGCGCATCTTATCCGACCTACACCTTTGGTGTTATGTATGGCGATTTTTTAACATTTCCATAAGTTACGCTTATTTTATCCGTCGTGAATTTAATGGCGTAAATTCCTGCTATTTATTCGTTTGCTGAAGCGATTTCGCAGCATTTGACGTCACCGCTTTTACGTGGCTTTATAAAAGACGACGAAAAGCAAAGCCCGAGCATATTCGCGCCAATGCGACGTGAAGGATACCGGGCTTCAAACAATAAGATGGGGTGTCTGGGGTTATATGAACGAACAATATTCCGCATTGCGTAGTAATGTCAGTATGCTCGGCAAAGTGCTGGGAGAAACAATCAAGGATGCGTTGGGAGAACACATTCTTGATCGCGTAGAAACTATCCGTAAGTTGTCCAAATCTTCACGCGCTGGCAATGACGCTAACCGCCAGGAGTTACTCACCACCTTACAAAATTTGTCGAACGACGAGCTGCTGCCCGTTGCGCGTGCGTTTAGTCAGTTCCTGAATCTGGCCAACACTGCCGAGCAATACCACAGCATTTCGCCGAAAGGTGAGGCTGCCAGCAATCCGGAAGTGATCGCCCGCACCCTGCGTAAACTGAAAAACCAGCCGGAACTGAGCGAAGACACCATCAAAAAAGCGGTGGAATCATTGTCGCTGGAGCTGGTTCTCACTGCGCACCCTACCGAAATTACCCGTCGGACACTGATCCACAAAATGGTGGAAGTGAACGCCTGCTTAAAACAGCTCGATAACAAAGATATCGCCGACTACGAACACCACCAGCTGATGCGCCGCCTGCGCCAGTTGATCGCTCAGTCCTGGCATACTGATGAAATCCGTAAGCTGCGCCCAACTCCGGTTGACGAAGCAAAATGGGGCTTTGCCGTGGTGGAAAACAGCCTGTGGCAAGGCGTACCGAATTACCTGCGCGAACTGAACGAACAACTGGAAGAGAACCTCGGCTATAAGCTGCCGGTCGAATTTGTTCCGGTCCGTTTTACTTCGTGGATGGGCGGCGACCGCGACGGCAACCCGAACGTCACCGCCGACATCACCCGCCATGTCCTGCTGCTCAGTCGCTGGAAAGCCACCGACCTGTTCCTGAAAGATATTCAGATTCTGGTATCTGAACTGTCGATGGTTGAAGCCACCCCAGAACTGCTGGCGCTGGTTGGCGAAGAAGGTGCCGCAGAACCATATCGCTATCTGATGAAAAACCTGCGTTCTCGCCTGATGGCGACACAGGCCTGGCTGGAAGCGCGTCTGAAAGGCGAAGAACTGCCGAAGCCGGAAGGTCTGCTGACGCAGAACGAAGAACTGTGGGAACCGCTCTACGCTTGTTACCAGTCACTTCAGGCGTGTGGCATGGGCATTATTGCTAACGGCGATCTGCTCGACACTCTGCGCCGCGTAAAATGTTTCGGTGTACCGCTGGTGCGTATTGATATTCGCCAGGAGAGCACCCGTCATACCGAAGCATTAGGTGAACTAACCCGCTACCTCGGCATTGGCGACTACGAAAGCTGGTCAGAGGCCGACAAGCAGGCATTCCTGATCCGCGAACTGAACTCCAAACGCCCGCTACTGCCGCGCAACTGGCAACCAAGCCCCGAAACGCGCGAAGTGCTTGATACCTGTCAGGTGATTGCTGAAGCGCCGCAAGGCTCTATTGCCGCCTACGTGATCTCAATGGCGAAAACGCCGTCCGACGTACTGGCCGTCCACCTGCTGCTGAAAGAAGCGGGTATTGGATTTGCGATGCCGGTCGCACCGCTGTTTGAAACTCTCGATGACCTGAACAACGCCAACGATGTCATGACCCAACTGCTGAATATCGACTGGTATCGCGGTCTGATTCAGGGCAAACAAATGGTGATGATTGGCTATTCTGACTCAGCAAAAGATGCTGGCGTGATGGCGGCTTCCTGGGCGCAATATCAGGCACAGGACGCGTTAATCAAAACCTGCGAAAAAGCGGGTATTGAACTGACGTTGTTCCACGGTCGTGGCGGTTCCATTGGTCGCGGTGGCGCACCGGCCCATGCGGCGCTGCTGTCGCAACCGCCGGGAAGCCTGAAAGGCGGCCTGCGTGTAACCGAGCAGGGCGAGATGATCCGCTTCAAATACGGTCTGCCAGAAATCACGGTCAGCAGCCTGTCGCTGTATACCGGGGCGATTCTGGAAGCAAACCTGCTACCACCTCCAGAGCCGAAAGAGAGCTGGCGTCGCATTATGGATGAACTGTCGGTCATTTCTTGCGATCTCTACCGTGGCTACGTGCGTGAAAACAAAGACTTTGTCCCTTACTTCCGCTCCGCTACGCCAGAACAGGAATTGGGTAAACTGCCGTTAGGTTCACGCCCGGCGAAACGTCGCCCAACCGGCGGCGTCGAGTCTCTGCGCGCTATTCCGTGGATTTTTGCCTGGACACAAAACCGTCTGATGCTCCCAGCCTGGCTGGGCGCGGGTACGGCGCTGCAAAAAGTGGTGGAAGATGGCAAACAGAGCGAACTGGAAGCTATGTGCCGCGACTGGCCGTTCTTCTCAACGCGTCTGGGAATGCTGGAAATGGTCTTCGCCAAAGCAGACCTGTGGCTGGCGGAATACTATGACCAACGCCTGGTCGACAAAGCCCTGTGGCCGTTAGGTAAAGAGTTACGCAATCTGCAAGAAGAAGACATCAAAGTGGTGCTGGCAATTGCCAACGATTCCCATCTGATGGCCGATCTGCCGTGGATTGCCGAGTCTATTCAGCTACGGAATATATACACTGACCCGCTGAACGTACTGCAGGCAGAGTTACTGCATCGTTCGCGCCAGGCAGAAAAAGAAGGACAGGAGCCGGATCCCCGCGTCGAACAAGCGTTGATGGTCACTATTGCCGGAATTGCGGCAGGCATGCGTAATACTGGCTAACCTCCCTCCTCTATCAACCCTCGTGCAATAGCGCGAGGGTTTTCTGAAATACTTCTGTTCTAACACCTTCGTTTTCAATATATTTCTGTCTGCATTTCACCCAGATTCTGGATATCCCTTCAGATATCCTTAAGGTTTTGTCCTTACATTCGGCGCTATTATCCAAAACGGGTTCTTACTATGCATTCCACTGAAGTCCAGACTAAACCCCTTTTTAGCTGGAAAGCCCTGGGTTGGGCACTGCTCTACTTTTGGTTTTTCTCTACCCTGTTACAGGCCATTATCTACATCAGCGGCTACAGCGGCACCAACGGCATGCGCGACTCTCTGCTGTTCAGTTCGCTGTGGTTGATCCCGGTATTCCTCTTTCCGAAGCGGATTAAAATTATCGCAGCGGTGATCGGCGTAATTCTGTGGGCAGCCTCTCTGGCAGCGTTGTGTTACTACGTCATCTACGGTCAGGAGTTCTCGCAAAGCGTTCTGTTTGTGATGTTTGAAACCAACACCAACGAAGCCAGCGAGTACTTAAGCCAGTATTTCAGCCTGAAGATTGTGCTTATTGCCCTGGCCTATACGGCGGTGGCCGTGCTGCTGTGGACGCGCCTGCGCCCGGTCTATATTCCAAAGCCGTGGCGTTATATCGTCTCTTTTGCCCTGCTTTATGGTTTGATTCTGCACCCTATCGCCATGAACACGTTTATCAAACACAAGCCGTTTGAGAAAACGTTGGATAATCTGGCATCACGCATGGAACCTGCTGCGCCGTGGCAATTTCTGACCGGTTATTATCAGTATCGTCAGCAACTTAACTCACTGACGAAGCTACTGAATGAAAATAACGCATTACCGCCGCTGGCTAATTTCAAAGACGAATCGGGTAACGAACCGCGCACCTTAGTGCTGGTGATTGGCGAATCGACCCAGCGTGGACGCATGAGCTTATATGGCTATCCGCGTGAAACCACGCCGGAACTGGATGCGCTGCATAAAACCGATCCGAATCTGACCGTGTTTAATAACGTGGTCACATCGCGTCCGTACACCATTGAAATCCTGCAACAGGCGCTGACCTTTGCCAACGAAAAGAACCCGGACCTGTATCTGACACAGCCGTCGCTGATGAACATGATGAAACAGGCAGGTTATAAAACCTTCTGGATAACCAACCAGCAGACGATGACTGCCCGCAACACCATGCTGACGGTATTTTCGCGCCAGACCGACAAGCAGTACTACATGAACCAGCAACGTACGCAGAGTGCGCGTGAATACGACACTAACGTGCTGAAGCCATTCCAGGAAGTGCTGAAAGACCCGGCACCGAAGAAACTGATCATCGTTCATCTGCTGGGTACGCACATCAAATACAAATACCGTTACCCGGAAAATCAGGGCAAGTTTGATGGCAACACCGATCATGTGCCGCCGGGATTAAGCGCAGAAGAGCTGGAGTCGTATAACGATTACGACAACGCTAACCTGTATAACGATCACGTGGTTGCCAGCCTGATTAAAGACTTTAAGGCGGCAGACCCGAACGGTTTTCTGGTTTACTTCTCTGACCACGGTGAGGAGGTTTACGACACGCCGCCACACAAAACTCAGGGGCGTAACGAAGACAACCCGACGCGCCACATGTACACCATTCCATTCCTGCTGTGGACGTCGGACAAATGGCAAGCGACACATCCGCGTGATTTCTCGCAGGATGTCGATCGGAAATACAGTCTTGCTGAACTGATCCATACCTGGTCAGATTTGGCGGGCTTATCTTACGACGGTTACGATCCAACCCGTTCGGTGGTGAACCCGCAGTTCAAAGAAACCACCCGCTGGATTGGTAACCCGTATAAGAAAAATGCGCTGATCGATTACGACACTCTGCCGTATGGCGATCAGGTGGGTAATCAGTAATTATCTACCTGGTGCTATTTGCCGGATGCGACGCTTGACGCGTCTTATCCGGCCTACAAATCGCGGCGATACGCCGCATCCGGCAATACAACTGCCGTAATGTTTACATCGAACTCCCATCAGGCCACACTTTTCAGGTGGCCTTTTTTCATAATGCCAGTTACTGTTTTCCCGTCTACATACCTAAGGGAATAACATGTATCACGACGTCAACTATCTGCTTTCCCACCTGATAAACGGCCCGCTGTCGCTGCACCAGATTTACTTTGCCAACAGCAATGGTCTGGTCCCCGATCTCGCGTATCAGGTCGATTTTCCACGGCTGGAAATTGTGCTGGAAGGTGAATTTTTTGATACTGGCGCTGGTGCAACGTTAGTTCCTGGCGATGTACTGTACGTTCCCGCTGGCGGCTGGAACTTCCCACAATGGCAAACACCCGCCACCACCTTTAGCGTGTTATTTGGTAAACAGCAACTCGGTTTCAGCGTCGTGCAATGGGATGGCAAGCAATATCAAAATCTGGCAAAGCAGCACGTCGCCCGACGCGGTCCACGCATTGGTTCTTTCCTGCTACAAACGCTCAATGAAATGCAAATGCAGCCGCAGGAACAGCAAACGGCCAGGCTTATCGTCACCAGTCTACTTAGCCACTGCCGTGATTTGCTCGGCAGCCAAATCCAGACTGCTTCACGCAGCCAGGCACTATTTGAAGCGATTCGTGATTATATCGATGAACGCTATGCCTCCGCGCTCACCCGCGAATCTGTCGCGCAGGCGTTCTACATTTCGCCCAATTACCTCTCTCACCTGTTTCAAAAAACGGGGGCCATTGGCTTTAACGAATACCTGAATCACACGCGACTGGAACATGCTAAGACGTTGCTAAAAGGATATGACCTGAAGGTAAAAGAAGTGGCGCACGCCTGTGGCTTTGTCGACAGCAACTACTTCTGCCGTCTGTTTCGTAAAAACACCGAACGCTCTCCGTCGGAGTATCGTCGGCAGTACCACAGCCAGTTAACGGAAAAACCGACTACTCCAGAATAATATGAGTTTGCTGCGGTGCAGAAAGCACTTTGCGTACCGCGCTCATTACCCGCTGCGGCTCACGCAGAAAAGCGTAGATACCACATTGCACATAGCGACAGTGCTCAAATCGCTCGGCACCGGAAAGCTCAATGTCCGTAATCAACAACGCGACATCCGCCCGACGAATATCCTCGTCCGCTAAACGATTCTCCGTTCCCAGCGCGCCCTGAGTTTCGATGCTGACGCCCCACTTCTCTAGCTGGCATAACTTTTCCAGCCGCTCTGCCGCCATATAAGTATGTGCCACGCCGCTCACGCAGGCGGTTACTGCCACCAGGTATGCCATTTTAACCTCCCACGGTAACCTCAAATCCGGCCCGTTCTGCCATTTCGCGCATCGTTGCCACATCGGCTGACGACGGCGCAGAAACCTCTTTCATTGACCATGTTTTCCCCAGCAGGCGGTATTTCGGTTCGCCGTACTGATGAAACGGCAACAGGTGGATCTGCCTGATATTCAGCGGGATCAGCACGTCCAGCGCCTGCTGCATATTCTCCCGACTTAGCGTGAAACCAGGGATCAGCGGTAAACGCGGGATCACGTTGACACCTTCGCTTACCAATAAACGCAAATTCTCCAGTACGCGTGGCAGGTTCATCTTCACCACATCCCGCGCCTGGGTCACGTCCATAATTTTTAAATCGAACAACACTTCATCGCACAATGTCGCCAGCGGCAACAGCTTGCTGGCTGGCGCGTCTCCTGCGGTTTCGATGGCACATGACACGCCCCACAGCCGAAGTCGCTGTAAAAAACGAGTAGCAAACTCCGCCTGCATTAACACTTCACCGCCAGAAAGCGTGACGCCGCCGCCGGACGTGCGAAAGAAAATGTCATCTTTCATCACTTCCCGCTCCAGCGCGTCGAGGCTGATATCGCGGCCAATTCGTTCAAACGCGCCGGACGGGCATTCATCCGCATCGCGCAAACATTTTGCGCAGTGCAGACATTTCGCCTCTCTGCGCACCGTCTGAATTTTGCCGGAGATCGACTCCGGATTAGCACACCACGGGCAAAGATGCGGGCAGCCTTTAAAAAAGACCACCGTACGGATGCCCTCGCCGTCATTCAGTGAATAACGCTGAATGTTGAAAATGCGCGCCACATCATCGCGGCGCGTTTCCACAACGTTACAGCTGATGCGCTGTCCGGCGGATGATGTCATCCTGGATCTCCTTCGACAGTTCGACAAAGAAGGCGCTGTATCCGGCAACGCGCACCACCAGCCCGGCATAGTCCTGTGGGCGCTGTTGGGCTTCTCGCAACGTGTCAGTATTCACCACGTTAAACTGAATATGCTGCAACTTAAGCTGGGTAAATGCCCGTAAGAAGTCGGCCAGTTTGCGTAATCCCGCTTCTCCTTCCAGGGTCGCCGGAGTGAATTTCACGTTCAGCAATGTACCGTTAGAAAGCAGCGTATTGTCGAGCTTACTGACTGATTTCAGTACCGCCGTTGGCCCTTGTGCGTCCTGGCCCAGCATGGGTGACAAGCCGCCGTCTGCCAGCTGTTCCCCGGCAAAACGACCATCTGGCGTCGCGCCAACCACCGATCCCAACGGGACGTGAGCAGAAACGGTATACGATCCCGGCGTGAAGTAACCGCCACGCGGGTTCTGGTATTTTTCCACTTCTTTGCAGTAATGGCGCAGCAGTTCGGCGCTGATGTTATCCACCTCGTCGATATCATTACCGTATTTCTCAAAGCGGTTAATTAAGCGAGCGCGCACTTTTTCGCCTTCTGGCGTTGCGAAGTTGGCTTTTAATACCGACAGTAATTCGTCAAAACTTAAACGCTGTTGATCAAAAACCATCCCTTTCAACGCATGGAGAGAATCGCTCAGGTTAGCGATACCGATCCCCTGTACGCCGGAGAAGTTATAACGCGCGCCGCCATCGGTAATATCGCGGCCTTTTTCCAGACAATCGCTGATAAACGACGAGAGCAGCGGCACAGGCGCCCAGTCACGGTGACCGATATCGCAAATATTGCTGCCTTCAACCATCAGAGTGATGTAGTGGCTGATCTTGGCGCGGATCTGCCCCAGCAGGCCTTCATAGCTCAACGTAGCATTGCCTTCATTTTCATGCAGACAGATTTCCATCACTTTCAGCAGGTTAAACATTGCAATGTCGTGCAGACCGTAGGTTCTGCCAGGAATAGACAACTCCACGCAACCGACCACCGAATAGTCGCGCGCATCTTCGAGCGAAACGCCACGGTTAAGAAACGCTGGCACTACGACTTCATCGTTGAAGATTTGCGGAATACCGGTGCCCAGGCGGATGGTTTCTGCGGTTTTCATCAGGAATGGCGTGTCGATCAAGGCGTTAGTGCGCACTCCCAGGTTCGGTTGCGGTAATTGCACGCTTTGATAGGCATCGAGGCAGAGGAACGAAAGCACGTTCACCGCACTACGTCCGTTTTCCGTTAAACCGCCGAGCAGTGCGGTATAACCAGTTGGGAATCCTGCGAAATAACGCGCGCTACTGGTAGAGCGTAACAGCACGATGTCGTTGCATTTCACCCATAAAGATTCGAGCAGTTCTTTCAGGAACGCAGGATCTTCCCCCTGGGTTAATGATGCCTGATAGAACGGCAACATATACTGGTCGAAGCGTCCTAACGACAGCGAACTGGCGTTGGATTCGTATTGCAGAATGATGTTCATGTACCAGAACAACTGGCACGCCTGCCAGAACGTCTGCGGCTTATGTTGCGCGTTATGGCGGGAGATCTCCGCAATAGTCAGCAGTTCTTCACGACGCTGGGCATCTGTGCAGTTTGCCGCCATCGTTTCCGCCAGTTCGGCGTAACGCAAAATGTGTTTCTGCGAAGCTTCGAGCAATAACAGCGCCGCCTGATAAAAGTGATTCTCCGGTTGTTGCTGGCAATGTTGATGCATCTGCGCCACCAGCTCACCCAGCCCGTGATTCAGCAGGCGCGGGTAATCAATAATGATGTGTCCCTGGCCCTTATCCGTCTGGTTGATGCTGAAAATCTGCGTGCTGGTCGCGGCTTTAACTTCATCCGTCATCTGCCCGTTGATGAAATCTTTCATCGAACGTTTTTCCCAGTACGGGAACAACTCTTCGCGGTAAATACGTTTGTCTTCTTCGCTAATAGCGAAACGGTCCTGCGGGCGCGTCGGGAACTGGTCCAGCTCTTTCAGCAGCCAGTAAGGGTCCATTTCCGGCGACATAATTCCGGCGCGCGGTTTCACCGTGCGGTTACCGGCAATCAGTTCTTCATCACGAATCGAAATTTCAACGTGTTCCAGGATATACGCTGTGGCTTTTGCCCGACGAATAATTACCGGTTCGCCTTCGGTTTGCTTATGGCTAGCGGTATAAAGCAGCGCCCGCTCCAGCGAGATTTCACGGGTATTGGCAAACAGCGCAGTTTTAAGGCGAGAGATACGATTCGTCATGAGGAACTCCTGTAGGGGAAAAACAAGCCCGCCGTTTCAGGCGGGCTAAAAACTTAAGCAGTCTGTGCCAGATGGGCTTCGATTTTGTTCATAATGGCGTCAGCGCGTTTTACCGCGTCGCTGATGTTGACACGCACGATAGTCTTGCCTGCAAAACGCTCTTCAAACTTGATGCCGATATCTTTGGTCAGAATCACCATATCGGCACTTTCTACGTCTTCAGCGGTCAGTTCATTTTCCAGACCGATCGAGCCCTGGGTTTCTACTTTCACTTCCCAGCCTTTCGCTTTCGCGGCGCTTTCCAGCGCCTCTGCCGCCATATAGGTATGGGCAACACCTGAAGGACATGCGGTTACTGCAATAATTTTCGTCATGGCTCGTTCCTCAATTAATTAATTTCAAAATCCAGTTCCAGGTCGTCTTCCTTCTCAGCAGTCGAAGACCCATTTTTACGCGCCAGACTTTTCAGCACGTTTACGCAGATTGCCGTTGCTACAGCCCCGACAGCCACTGCTGCGATGTACCCCAGCTTGCCGTCAACCACCGGCAGCACAATCAGACCACCCCAACCGGCATAGCACTGCGCACCGACCATTGCTGCAGTCACCGTGCCACAGACAGTCCCCACCATAATGGAAGGAATGACACGCAACGGATCGGCCGCAGCGAAAGGAATCGCCCCTTCGGTGACGCCAACACAGCCCATTACCAGTGCCGCTTTACCGGTTTCACGCTCTTCCGCAGAGAAATTTTTGCGGCCAATTAGCGTCGCCAGCCCCATACCCAGCGGTGGAACACAGATCCCCACGGCAGCAATGGCCACCACGGTATAAACGCCCTGAGCCACACAGATCAGCATGAACGCATAGGCCACTTTATTCACCGGACCGCCCATATCGAACGCCAGCATCAGTCCCATGATCACCGCCAGCATAACAATGCTGCCCTGCTGCATCCCCTGAAGCCACTGGGTCAGACTATTGGTCAACGCACCCACCGGCTCGCCCAGCCCCCACATCATGACGCCTGCGGTAATTAGTGTGCCGACGATCGGAATGATGAAGATTGGCATGACAGAGCGCAGAACTTTATGCACCGGAATTTTCTTGAGGTAATGCACCACGATACCGCCGATAATTCCGGCGATCAGCGCGCCAAAGAAGCCCGCACCAAAGCTGTTACCAACCCAGGCACCGATAGCGCACGGGGCCAGCGCAGAGCGTTCTGCAATGGAATAACCGATGTACGCCGCGAGAAAAGGCACCATCAACGTCAAACCTGCAACACCAATATCAAACAGTTTTTTCAGATTCGGATCGGCTACGGCATCCGGCACCGCGCCCTTGCCGTACAACATGACGGAAACCGCCAGCAAAATACCGCCCGATACCACGAAGGGGATCATGTGTGAAACGCCCGTCATTAAGTGCTGACGGGTATTTTTCAGGATCTGCACCAACTCATTCATAAGTCGCTCCCAGGCTTACCCAAGCCTATGTCCATATTTTTGATGGGAGAAACAATAGGCAATCGCAAGCAGGTCAAACAGTGGATAAAAAGGCCATTTACTGGATTTTTGTAATGTCTGTACAAAAATGCGATCCGCCTCATAACTTGCGTTAACTCGGAATCATGCCGGAGTGGCGCGTCTTGTGAGACGCGTCGCAAATTGGCGGTTACATTACATTTGTCCAGCTTTTGGCAGATTTGTCACATGGCAGGCCGTTGCCATGCGCTCTTATCCTGTAAACAGAAAACCGTACCGGGAGAAAGGCAATGGCCCTGATTGTGGAATTTATTTGTGAGCTACCTAACGGCGTACATGCACGTCCGGCAAGCCACGTTGAAACGCTGTGTAATACTTTTTCATCACAGATTGAGTGGCATAACCTGCGCACCGATCGCAAGGGCAACGCCAAAAGCGCCCTGGCGCTGATTGGCACCGATACGCTGGTGGGCGATAACTGCCAGCTACTGATTTCCGGAGCAGACGAACAGGAAGCACACCAGCGTTTAAGCCAATGGCTGCGCGATGAATTTCCCCACTGCGACGCGCCGCTGGCGGAAGTTAAATCTGACGAACTGGAGCCGCTGCCGGTTTCACTGACCAACCTGAATCCGCGAATTATCCGCGCCCGCACCGTGTGCAGCGGTAGCGCAGGTGGAATTCTGACGCCGATCTCTTCTTTAGATCTCAACGCGCTGGGTCATCTTCCCGTCGCCAAAGACGTCGATGCAGAGCAATCCGCCCTGGAAAACGGCCTGACGCTGGTGATGAAAAACATTGAGTTTCGTCTGCTTGATAGCGACGGCGCCACCAGCGCGATTCTGGAAGCACATCGTTCGCTGGCAGGCGATACCTCTTTACGTCAGCACTTACTGGCGGGCGTCAGCGAGGGATTAAGCTGTGCCGAAGCGATTGTCGCCAGCGCGAACTACTTTTGTGAAGAGTTTGCCCGTTCCAGCAGCAGCTACCTGCAAGAGCGTGCACTGGATGTGCGTGACGTCTGCTTCCAGTTACTTCAGCAAATCTACGGCGAGCAACGCTTCCCGGCGCCGGGTAAACTGACGCAGCCAGCAATTTGTATGGCCGATGAGCTGACCCCCAGCCAGTTCCTCGAACTGGATAAAAATCACCTCAAAGGTCTGTTACTGAAAAGCGGCGGTACCACTTCACACACGGTGATTCTTGCCCGTTCGTTCAACATTCCGACGCTGGTTGGTGTGGATATCGACACGCTTACTCCGTGGCAACATCAAACAATTTATATCGACGGCAACGCCGGGGCGATTGTGGTTGAGCCTGGGGAAGCCGTTGCACGCTACTATCAGCAAGAAGCCCGCGTGCAGGACGCACTGCGTGAGCAACAGCGTGTCTGGCTGACCCAGCAAGCCCGCACTGCTGACGGTATCCGCATTGAAATTGCCGCTAACATCGCCCACTCGGTCGAAGCGCAGGCCGCGTTCGGCAATGGCGCGGAAGGCGTTGGTTTGTTCCGCACTGAAATGCTCTATATGGATCGCACCAGTGCACCGGGTGAAAGTGAGTTATACAACATTTTTTGTCAGGCGCTGGAATCCGCCAACGGGCGCAGCATTATTGTGCGTACTATGGACATTGGCGGCGACAAGCCCGTTGATTATCTGAACATTCCCGCTGAGGCAAACCCGTTCCTCGGTTATCGCGCCGTGCGTATTTATGAAGAGTACGCGTCGTTGTTTATCACGCAGCTACGCTCGATCCTCCGTGCCTCCGCTCACGGCAGCCTGAAAATCATGATCCCGATGATCTCCTCAATGGAAGAGATCTTATGGGTGAAAGAAAAACTGGCGGAAGCCAAACAGCAACTGCGCAATGAGCACATTCCGTTTGATGAGAAGATCCAGCTCGGCATCATGCTGGAAGTGCCGTCGGTAATGTTCATCATCGATCAGTGCTGCGAAGAGATTGATTTCTTTAGTATCGGCAGTAACGACCTGACTCAGTATCTGCTGGCAGTGGATCGCGATAACGCTAAGGTCACTCGTCACTACAACAGCCTGAATCCGGCCTTCTTGCGGGCGCTCGATTACGCTGTGCAGGCAGTGCATCGCCAGGGCAAATGGATTGGTCTGTGCGGTGAACTGGGTGCGAAAGGTTCTGTGCTGCCGCTGCTGGTTGGCTTAGGGCTGGATGAACTTAGCATGAGCGCGCCATCGATTCCGGCAGCGAAAGCGCGGATGGCGCAACTTGATAGCCGCGAGTGCCGCCAGTTGCTCAACCAGGCAATGGCCTGCCGGACTTCGCTGGAAGTGGAGCATCTGCTGGCGCAGTTCCGCATGACGCAACAGGACGCACCGCTGGTCACCGCCGAGTGCATTACGCTTGAAAGCGACTGGCGCAGCAAAGAAGAAGTGCTCAAAGGCATGACCGATAACCTACTGCTGGCGGGCCGCTGCCGCTATCCGCGTAAACTGGAAGCCGACTTGTGGGCGCGCGAGGCGGTTTTCTCTACCGGACTGGGCTTTAGTTTCGCCATTCCGCACAGCAAATCGGAACATATTGAGCAGTCCACCATCAGCGTCGCGCGTCTGCAAACGCCGGTGCGCTGGGGCGATGATGAGGCGCAATTCATCATTATGTTAACCCTGAACAAACACGCCGCGGGCGATCAGCATATGCGTATTTTCTCGCGCCTCGCTCGCCGCATCATGCATGAAGAATTCCGTAACGCGCTGGTTAACGCCGCCTCTGCCGACGCTATCGCCAGCCTGCTGCAACATGAACTGGAACTGTAAAAGGAAACATCATGGAACTGTATCTGGACACCGCTAACGTCGCAGAAGTCGAACGTCTGGCACGCATATTCCCGATTGCCGGGGTGACAACGAACCCTAGCATTATCGCTGCCAGCAAGGAGTCCATCTGGGAAGTGCTGCCGCGTCTGCAAAAAGCGATTGGTGATGAGGGCATTCTGTTTGCTCAGACCATGAGCCGCGACGCGCAGGGGATGGTGGAAGAAGCGAAGCGTCTGCGCGATACCATTCCGGGCATCGTGGTGAAAATCCCGGTGACCGCTGAAGGTCTGGCAGCAATTAAAATACTGAAAAAAGAAGGTATTACTACGCTTGGCACCGCAGTGTACAGCGCCGCGCAAGGATTACTGGCCGCGCTGGCAGGTGCCAAATATGTTGCTCCGTATGTTAACCGCGTAGACGCCCAGGGCGGTGACGGCATTCGCACCGTACAAGAACTGCAAGCGTTACTGGAAATGCACGCGCCAGAAAGCATGGTGCTGGCTGCCAGCTTTAAAACGCCGCGTCAGGCGCTGGACTGTTTGCTGGCTGGATGTGAATCCATCACCCTGCCCTTAGATGTAGCGCAACAAATGCTCAACACACCTGCGGTAGAGTCAGCTATAGAGAAGTTCGAACACGACTGGAATGCCGCATTTGGCACTACTCATCTCTAAAGGAGCAATTATGGACCGCATTATTCAATCACCAGGTAAATACATCCAGGGCGCTGATGTCATTAATCGTCTGGGCGAATACCTGAAGCCACTGGCAGAACGCTGGTTAGTGGTAGGTGACAAATTCGTTTTAGGTTTTGCTCAAGCCACAGTCGAGAAAAGCTTTAAAGATGCTGGACTGGTGGTAGAAATTGCGCCGTTTGGTGGCGAATGTTCACAAAATGAGATCGACCGTCTGCGCGGCATTGCAGAAAAAGCTCAGTGTGGTGCAATTCTCGGTATCGGCGGCGGCAAAACCCTCGATACCGCCAAAGCACTGGCGCACTTTATGGGTGTTCCGGTAGCAATCGCGCCGACCATCGCCTCAACCGACGCACCGTGCAGCGCACTGTCTGTTATCTACACCGATGACGGTGAGTTTGACCGCTATCTGCTGCTGCCAAATAACCCGAATATGGTCATTGTCGACACCAAAATCGTCGCTGGCGCACCTGCACGTCTGTTAGCGGCGGGTATCGGCGATGCGCTGGCAACCTGGTTTGAAGCGCGTGCCTGCTCTCGCAGTGGCGCAACCACGATGGCGGGCGGTAAATGTACTCAGGCCGCGCTGGCGCTGGCTGAACTGTGCTACAACACCCTGCTGGAAGAAGGCGAAAAAGCAATGCTCGCCGCCGAACAGCATGTGGTAACTCCGGCGCTGGAGCGCGTGATTGAAGCGAATACCTATTTGAGCGGCGTGGGCTTTGAAAGCGGCGGCCTGGCGGCGGCGCACGCGGTGCACAATGGCCTGACAGCAATTCCGGATGCGCATCACTATTATCACGGTGAAAAAGTGGCGTTTGGTACGCTTACACAACTGGTGCTGGAAAATGCGCCGGTTGAGGAAATCGAAACCGTAGCAGCACTTAGCCATGCGGTAGGTTTGCCAATAACGCTCGCTCAACTGGATATTAAAGAAGATGTCCCGGCGAAAATGCGAATTGTCGCAGAAGCAGCATGTGCAGAAGGTGAAACCATCCACAACATGCCTGGCGGCGCGACGCCAGATCAGGTTTACGCCGCATTGCTGGTGGCTGACCAATACGGGCAGCGTTTCCTGCAAGAGTGGGAATAATCTACGCCAGACTCCCGGCTTGTCCGGGAGTTTGAATACAAAATTGCCTGATGCGCTACGCTTATCAGGCCTACATTATCTCTGCAATATATTGAATTTGCGTTATTTTGTAGGCCGGATAAGGAATTTTCGCCGCATCCGGCACTTTGTGCCAGTAATCTCAAACTCCCACGTTGTTCGGGAGTTTTTTATCCGTTTCTGGACATTTCCCCCATCGAACATTCAAACGCCCGGAAGGTCGAATCTGTGACTCTTATTTTCACGGACGAAACAGATGAAAGCATCACTGGCGCTGGTTAGCCTGCTAACAACATTTACCAGCCACTCCTTAAAATCTCCCGCCGTTCCACCAGCAGTGGTACAAGTCCAGGCCAACACCAACCTTGCCATCGCAGACGGTGCCAGGCAGCAAATTGGCAGCACGCTATTTTACGATCCGGCATATGTGCAGCTTACTTATCCTGGCGGTGATGTCCCGCAAGAACGCGGCGTATGTTCCGATGTGGTGATCCGCGCCTTGCGCAGCCAGAAGGTCGATTTACAGAAACTGGTTCATGAAGATATGGCGAAGAATTTTGCCGATTACCCGCGAAAGTGGAAGTTAAAGCGCCCGGACAGCAACATCGATCACCGCCGGGTGCCTAATCTGGAAACCTGGTTTAGCCGCCATGACAAAACACGCCCCACCAGCAAAAATGCCAGTGACTATCAAGCGGGCGATATTGTCTCCTGGCGACTGGACAACGGACTGGCACATATTGGCGTGGTTTCCGATGGCTTTGCTCGCGACGGTACGCCGCTGGTGGTGCATAACATTGGCGCGGGTGCACAGGAAGAAGACGTGTTATTTAGCTGGCGGATGGTGGGGCATTATCGGTATTTTGCTAAATAAGCGATCGCCCCACGTGTAGAAAAAACTCAGATCCTTTTTACGCTGACAGCTTCTTTTTTCTTGCGGCTCACCAGTGCCAGTGCCAGCACAATCAAGACAATGCCGCTACCTTCAACGGCGCCCGGATTTTCACCAAGCAGCCACCAGGAAAAGAGCACGCCACAAACGGGAACGGCCAGCGTACTTAAGCTGGCGATACTGGCAGGCAAGTTTTTCAATACAAACAGCCATAAGCTCCACGCCAGCGCCGTCGCCAGAATCGCACTGTAGGCCAGCGCCCAGAACACGGTGGGCTGCCAGTCAATTTCACGTTGCGGCACCAGTAAAGCGACCACACTCATGACCAGCGCCGCATACAGCATCTGCCAGGATGTTAACGACAATAAATCCACGCGTGGATGGCGGGCGTAAAGGCGTTTAGCAACAATGGCGCTCGCCCCCCAGCTGACGCCGGAGAGGATCGCCAGCATGGCGCTTTTCATCGAAGAGAAATTGAGTTGCCACGGTTGTAACACCAAAAATAAGCCGAAAGCGGCAATCAGAATCGCGAAATATTGCCCGCGTCGCAGACGTTCACCGAGAAACAACGCCGCGAAGATCACCACCCAGAATGGCATGGTATAGCTAAGGATCGCCACCTTCCCCGCTCCGCCGCTCACCAGCGCCCACTGCGCCAGGCCTACCATCCCGCAGGTTTGTAATAGAGCAATGGCTAAGGTGTATTTAAATGGCGTCGGGCGCATGCCGCGACCACGTAATAAAAGGACGATGAATAAAACGAGAGCGCCGAAAATGCAGCGTAAGGCGGTAAAGTCGAAGGCACCGATATAACTGGTGACTTGCTTCATGAAAATCCAGCTATAACTCCAGATAAGTGTGAGCAAAACCAGGCCACTGATTGCCAGTGGGTTGCTCTTTCCCGTAGTAGGCATGAGAGATCCAGTGTGTAGTCGTTTTCCTGTGGACACTATACGCTGGTAAAGAAACTTCAGCGACTGCCATCAGGCAGCCGCTCAGATTGCTGACAAAGTGCGCTTTGTTCATGCCGGATGCGGCGTGAACGCCTAATCCGGCCTACAAAATCGTGCAAATTCAATATACTGCATGAACCTCGTAGGCCTGATAAGCGTAGCGCATCAGGCAGTTTTTGCGTTTGTCATCAGCCTCACTTCAGCGACTGCCATCAGGCAGTCGCTGAAGAAGGTCAGATTACAGCAGGTCGAAACGATCGAGGTTCATCACTTTCACCCAAGCTGCCACGAAGTCTTTAACAAACTTCTCGTGGGCATCGCTGCTGGCGTAAACTTCCGCCACCGCGCGCAGGACAGAGTTAGAACCAAATACCAGATCCGCACGGCTGGCAGTGTATTTCACTTCGCCAGTTTCACGGTCACGGCCTTCGAACAGCTCTTTCGATTCGTCCGCCGCTTTCCACTCGTAACGCATATCCAGCAAGTTCACGAAGAAGTCATTGCTCAATACGCCCACGCGGTCAGTGAAGACACCATTTTTGCTGCCATCAAAGTTGGCACCCAGTACACGCATCCCGCCCACTAGCGCGGTCATTTCCGGTACAGTCAGAGTCAATTGCTGTGCTTTATCGATTAACAGTGATTCAGTTGTAGCCTCACCCGCCGCAGCACGATAGTTACGGAAACCATCGGCAACAGGTTTGAGCAGCTCAAACATCTCAATGTCAGTCTGATCCTGACGCGCATCGACGCGACCCGGCACAAACGGTACATGAATGCTCACCCCTGCGGCACTTGCGGCTTTCTCTACGCCAACCACACCAGCCAGCACGATGATATCTGCCAGCGAGGCTTTGCCAGACTCTTTCTGGATTTTCTCCAGAACTGGCAGAGCACGAACGGCTGCGGCGTTCGCATCCCAGTCGCGTTGTGGTGCTAATGCCAGACGTGCGCCGTTGGCGCCACCGCGTTTGTCGCCACCACGGAAGGTAGAAGCAGACGCCCAGGCGACCGACACCAGCTCGCTGACAGACAGACCAGAATCCGCAATCGCAAATTTCAGACTGATAATGTCCTGCTCGGTCGGGTTGTAGATCGGCTGCGGCAGCGGATCTTGCCAGATCAGATCTTCTTTCGGTACTTCCGGCCCGATGTAGCGAGATTTCGGCCCCATATCCCTGTGCGTCAGTTTGAACCAGGCACGGGCAAAGGCTTCGTTGAACGCCTGCGGATCATTGAGGAAACGACGAGAAATCTTCTCGAACTCAGGATCAAAACGCAGCGTCAGGTCGGTCACCAGCATTGTCGGTTTACGTTTCTTCGACGGATCGAACGGGTCCGGGATAATTTCCGGTGCGTCTACCGCTTCGAACTGGATTGCGCCAGCCGGGCTGCGGGTCTGTACCCACTCATATTTGAACAGGTTTTCGAAGAAATAGTTGCTCCACTGGGTAGGCGTCTGGGTCCAGACCACTTCCAGACCAGAGGTGATGGCATCGGCACCTACACCGGAGCCAAAATCGCTCTTCCACCCTAAGCCCTGGTTTTCGATCGGAGCCGCTTCCGGATCTGGGCCTACGTGCGTTGCGGGACCTGCGCCGTGAGTTTTACCTAACGTATGACCACCAGCGATCAGCGCAACAGTTTCTTCATCGTTCATTCCCATATTGCCAAATGTCGCGCGGATAGCCGCTGCTGCTGAAAGCGGTTCGCCGCTGGCGTTTGGCCCTTCCGGGTTAACATAAATCAGCCCCATTTCGGTTGCTGCTAATGGGCGTTTTGCCAGTTCTTCCGGGTTACGGTGAGCAAGCCAGGTTTTTTCGTCACCCCAGTTCACGTCGAGATCCGGTTCCCAGACGTCTTCACGACCGGCACCAAAACCGAAGGTACGGAAGCCAGAGTTTTCCAGCGCCACGTTACCCGCAAGGATAAACAGGTCGGCCCAGGAGATTTTCTGACCATATTTTTGTTTGATTGGCCATAACAGGCGACGCGCTTTATCCAGGCTGACGTTATCCGGCCAGGAGTTCAGCGGTGCAAAACGTTGCTGCCCACGACCAGCGCCACCGCGTCCGTCGATTGAACGGTAAGTACCCGCGCCGTGCCAGGCCATACGAATAAACAGACCCGCATAGCTGCCCCAGTCGGCTGGCCACCACGGTTGAGATTCTGTCAGCAATTCTTTCAGATCTTTTTTCAGGCCATAGTAATCTAATTTGCTGAATTCTTTGCGGTAGTCAAAGTCCTCGCCCAGTGGGTTAGAACGGTTAGAATGTTGGTTTAACAGGTCAACACGGAGTTGTTTTGGCCACCAGTCATGAGTGGTTGTTCCCGCACCCGCGCTCTGGTCGTGACCGCCCTGATGGAACGGGCATTTGCCAGTGGCTGTCGTGTTATGGATATCGTCTGACGTGCTCATCAATGTGCTCCCCTCTACAGTGTTACCGTTACGATACACAGCGTTAGAGAGAAGTTATAATTGAATTAATCCACGGATGCGATAGTTGAGATCTTACATATTGTTGGTTAAAGAGATGTAGATCAAATTGATCGTAATTAAGACTTTTTGATTATGTCCGATTTCGGACAAATGCTTTATAAGAAAAGGTTTTAGCTTCGTATCCTTCAAGGAAGGAGGGAGAAAATAAGGCTGACTACCTTATTTTCCCATTCTCATTTCGAGGCAGCATTTTGTGCGCTGTTTTAATTTTGTGATCACTATGTGATTTTCACAACAGTTAAAATATTTATAAACCAGGACGCACACCCAGCGTATGGCAAATCGCGTAACTCATTTCAGCACGGTTAAGCGTATAGAAGTGGAAATCTTTCACCCCTTCACGGCTTAAAATCTTCACCATATCCATCGCAATATTCGCGCCCACCAGTTTGCGGGTTTCGGCATCGTCATCCAGGCCATCAAACATTTGCGCCATCCATGCCGGAATGCGTACGTTGGTCATGTCAGCAAATTTCTTCGCCTGTTTAAAGTTAGAGACGGGCAAAATACCGGGAATAATTTCCACATCGATACCCGCCGAAACACAACGGTCACGAAAACGCAGATAGCTTTCGACATCGAAGAAGAACTGAGTAATGGCGCGGTTGGCTCCGGCATCCACTTTGCGTTTCAGGTTAAGCAAATCCGCCTGGGCGCTTTTCGCTTCCGGATGCACTTCCGGATACGCCGCCACGGAGATATCGAAATCTGCGACCTCTTTTAACAGCGCCACCAGGTCAGAGGCATACATTTCCGGCTTACCGCTTCCCGACGGCAGGTCGCCACGCAGCGCCACGATATGACGAATACCGTTATTCCAGTAGTCGCGGGCGATGGTTCGCAGCTCGTCAGGCGTCGCATCAATGCAGGTGAGATGCGGCGCAGCTTCCAGACCGGTACGATCTTTAATGCCTTTAATAATACTGTGCGTGCGGTCGCGCTCGCCGGAATTTGCGCCATAGGTCACTGAAACAAATTTCGGCTTCAGACTGCTGAGACGATCGATGGAGTTCCACAGGGTCTGCTCCATTTCACTGGTACGCGGCGGGAAAAACTCGAACGAAACGTTAATCTGCCCCTGGACTTCTGCCAGGCTCTGATTCAGGGCATCCCGCTGGCTGGCGTGAAAAAAGCTCATACCTTACCTCATCAATCGCTTGTAGTTATATGTTGTGTTGTGAACATCTATCCACTTAGACGTCCAGATGTAAAGATGAAGGAAAAGCCGAGGGGCGTCAACCGAAAAATGGCCAATGATGGTGAGGAAAAATCAGGGAAGATGAATTTCCTTCATCTGGATGTGGGAGTAGATGGGTTCTCTCGCATTATCACGTCGTGAAGTAATGAATAAAGGCTTAAACCATCGGCTTCAAATTTATTTAAATAAGAGTTAATTAATATTCACGACTGTGCTAGCCGAACACTTATTTAAATAAAACAAATAGATATTATATTTTGCATTCATTACTGCATGTTTATTATTTGAACTACTTCAAACTATTAATAATTTCTCCAAAATTAAGTTGCAGAGCAATTAAGCATCCCCCACGATAAGTAGAACGTTCTACTAGAACGTTCTACTTATACAAAAAAGACTAATTTGCGCAGCTTTATGCGCTATTCGGGGGAAATCAGCATGAGTCTGATGTCGAGTGTCGTAAAATCACTTTCTAAATTGTCGATGATTGGTCGCGCGCTAATGCTGCCAATTTCGCTTCTGCCTGCCGCTGGGTTGTTACTGGCGTTCGGCGATAAATTCCATTTGCCGTTGATGATGAATGCCGGCGGTATAATTTTTGATAACTTACCGATGCTTTTTGCTATCGGTTCCGCCGTAGGGCTGGCTTCAGAATCGGGTATTGCGGCGCTATCCGCAGCTGTATCCGTCTTTGTCACTAATATCACCATCGGTACTGTCCTTGGCATCACACCAGAGATGGCTGGGCAAGGCGGTAAATATGCGATGGTGGTGGGGATCCCAACGCTGCAAATGGGCGTCTTCGGCGGCCTGATATGCGGGGTTCTGGCGGCGTGGTGTTATAACCGTTTTCATACCATGCAATTACCAGAATTCCTTGGCTTTTTCTCCGGCAAACGCTTTGTGGCTATCGCGACGGCTTTTCTTTCCTTCATTCTTGGCTTGTTATTGCCCTATGTCTGGCAACATATTCAGTCGGGAATCGATGCACTATCAGTTATCGTCAATGGTGATAACCAGGCGGCATCGACCTTTATTTTTGGTGTGACAGAACGAGCGCTCATTCCACTTGGACTGCACCACATCTGGTATCCGTCGTTCTGGTACTCTTTTGGTGATTACACGACCCTGGCGGGGCAAACGATCCACGGCGACCAGACAATTTGGTTCAAAATGCTGGAAGAAGGTGTGAAATCGTTCAGTAGCGACAGCTACCATAATGCGGGTAAGTTTTTACAGGGTGAATTCCCGCTCATGCTGTTCGCGCTGCCTGCGGCATGTCTGGCGATGTACCATGAAGCACACACAAAGAATAAGAAAATTGCCGCCGGTATTCTGTTCTCTGCTGCTTTAACCTGTTTTCTGACCGGTATTACAGAACCCGTTGAATTTACATTTATCTTTGTCGCCCCTGTGCTGTATGTCTTCAATGCCATTATGGCGGGCCTTTCCTATATGGCGATGTATCTGCTGCATGCACATATTGCCAAATCTTTCTCGGCGGGGCTTATTGACTATATTTCTTTTGGCATCCTGCCATCCTTTAATGGCTACGAAACCAACTTCCTGAGCGCCATTATCGTCGGCGTGCCAATGGCGGTGATCTACTACTTCACCTTCCGCTTTGTTATTCGTCGTTTTGATGTGAAAACGCCTGGTCGTACTGAAACTACGGTTAGCGCTAATGATAAAACCGATGACGAGCTGGCAACAGAAATCATCACGCTGCTTGGCGGTCAGCAAAACATTAAATCGGTAGGCTCCTGTATCACGCGTTTACGTCTGGAAGTCTCTGATAAAGAAGCGGTGGATCAGGATGGTCTGAACAATATTGGCGCCCGTGGCGTGGTTTTTGTCGGCGATAACGGCATTCAGGTAATTTTTGGCGCGCGAGCGCAATTTATCGCGCAAACCATGTCGACGATGATCGGTAAATAGCCTTAAGATTACCCGATGTCAGAGGTTCTGGTCCCTGACCAGAACCTTCTTGCTATTTAAAGAATCAACGTTGTTCAGGGAGTGAGTTTGAAGAAAGTCAGCATAATTGATGTTGCCAAAAGAGCCGGCGTTTCAGTCTCTACTGTATCGCTAGTGCTGCGCCAGAAAGGGAAAATCTCAGAGGCGACCATCGGAAAAGTTCATGCTGCTATTGACGAACTGGGCTACGTGCATAATGTTGCCGCCGCCAATTTACGCTCCAACACTTCAAATCTTATCGGTCTGATTTTAGGTGATTTTAGCGATAGTTTTTCCATCAAAGTGATGGCAAGTATTGTTCAGGAACTGGAAGCACAAGGATATATGGTTTTCCTCGGGCAACCACAGAACGAGCATGAACATCTTGAGCGCTGTTTACTTTCCTTCAAGCAACAAGGTGTTGCCGGAGTGATTTATCTGGCTTCCGATGCACATCGTGAAACCCTGCCCACACTAATTCGCCAGTGTCCTCTTCCTCTAGTCGTCGCGTCACAATCTCCCATCAAAGATGAATGCAACCTGGTGTTGCGCGACAACCAACAGGCGGCAAGCCTTGCCACACGCTATTTAATTGAGCGGGGGCATCGTTACATTGCCTATCTCGGCGGCAAAGAAAGCGATCTTATCCGTCAGCAGCGACTGGTTGGTTTTCGCCAGACCCTGGCAAAATTTGGCATTGCCTGTCGTGACGAGTTCACGCCAGCCTGTGACGAGGATACCCACGCCGCCAGCATAGCTACGCGCCAGTTGCTGGAAAATAACAACGCCATTACCGCCCTGCTCTGCCATTCGCCCGACGCGATGATTGGCAGCATCAACGGCATACATCAGGTGGGGCGCACCGTCGGGAAAGACGTCTTTCTAACCCAGCAGGTAGCGCTAATTGGTTTTGAAGATATGCTGCACATCAACCTCACCTCTCCTGTTTTCACCTGGGTATCTTCCGCCAGTGAAGAAACCGGACGCCAGGCAGCGACCCTGATGATTCGCAAATTAAAAGACCCGGAATTGCAAATTCAAAGAATTGCGCTTTCGGGGCAACTGGTAGTGCGAGAATCGGCGTAATACACATGCCGAATGAGATGTACGTCGACATCGCCATCCGGCAATAAGGTGTAAACAAATTTAATGCGTAATTTTACTTGATATCCTTCACGCGCATACCGTTGAGCTGTTCATCCGTGATGGTGTTACCCGCTTTGAAGTAATCAACCACGGCGTGATAAACGTAATAACCGCCGTTTGTGTTGCGCGCTTTCCCTTCGGTAAATGCGGTAAAACCATCACCGCCATCAGCAAGGAAACTCTGAGTGGCAATAGAGTAAACCGTCGCATCTTCAATCGGTTTGCCATTCAGCGTCAGTGAGATAACACGCTGACCAACCGGCTTGCTGCTGTCGTACTTCATTTCCAGGCCTTTCGATACCTGCAAAACGCCATTACTTAAACTTGCACCGTGTTCCATCAAACTGCGTAATTGTTTACCCGTGAGTTCCATCGTCACCAGTTCATTGGGGAACGGGAACGTACTGATGACGCCGCCCATCGTAATCGCCCCTGCGGGGATCTCATTACGGATACCGCCAGAGTTGGTTAAAGCTATTTGGGTGTTTTTACCTGCCGCTGCCAGCAAAGCATCCGCCGCCAGGTTCCCCAGGGATGCCGATTCACCATAGGCACGTTTTAATTCAACTGGCGATTGCGCCACCGTTTGTTGCACCACTTCATCAAGATTTTTATTCCAGCCGTCGATCACCTGTTTCGTTTGCGGATCGGGCTTCCACTCGTCGGCGTAAATGGTTTTAAGCTCGAACTTTTTCACCGTGAAATCATGCGGCTTCTCTTTGTAGTCGAGAACCAGTTTGCCCACATCAATCCCGCCGCTGTCAGTGGAGAGGATGAGCGTATTGCCGACTTTAATCGGTTCCGGCGTACCCACATGCGCATGTCCGGTGATCAAAATATCCAGCCCTTTCACCTGACTTGCCGTCTGAATATCTTTATCCAATGCGCGACGCACATCTGTGCCTCCCATACTGGACTGGCGGGCCGGAACACCTTCGTGGATCAGGGCGACGGTCAAATCAACCTTACCTTTGAGTTCATCGATATAACGTTGTAACCATTTAATTTCATCGCGCGCTTCAATACCCACGCGCGTGGCAGCAGATACCGTATCGTTGAAGGCAAATACTCCATGCAAACCTATAACGCCAATTTTCACACCGTCTTTTTCGATAATGGTATATGGCTTATCCCAGAATGCTTTACTGCTGTTCTGATAAAAAATATTGCCCTGCACAATAGGGAATTTTGCCTGGCTCAACTGTAATAATGTGTTGTCCCAGCCGTGGTCAAATTCATGATTTCCTATCGTGACAGCATCGAACGGCATGGTATTCATAATATCGATAATAGCCTTGCCTTTGGTCAGGCTGCTAATATATGGCCCGGTAAAATAGTCACCCGCATCAAAAAACCAGGTGGCTTTGTTTTTGGCTTTTTCTTGTTTAACCAGCGTAGTGATATTTGCCCAGCCGCCAATATCCCGTTTACCGTCAGCGATCCACGGTACTTTATAAGGCTCTACATGCGCATGGAGATCGTTGGTATAAATGATGGTGACATCTTTGGCGCAAGCCCAGAACGGCAGTGTTAATGCGATACCCGCAGCAAGCATTTTAATTTTCATAAATAGTCCCTTTCAGTGAGATAAAGGATTGCTACATTACGTTCTGAAAGACTTATTTATGTGAGAATAATCACATCCACAGGGGAGAGTTGACGGACAAAATAAACGACCTTGTGAAATCGTTGGTGAAATATGTCAACTCTGTTTACGATTAATGCCTGCAAGTCGTTTGGTTGCCGTAATTTAGGGCAGCCAACATCGAAAGATTATAGCTGGCCTGACTATCGACTAGGTTATGCAGCATTGCACTGTCGGGCATGCGGGAGTTACCCGCCTTTGTTTGACGAACAGCAATTTCGTGACTGGTTGTCAGTTCACTTATCTACTTTTGCAACTGAGAAAGGCCATTTTTGCCCGGTATGTTACGGCAAAGAGACGATTTGTTATGGCCACAATCCGCAGGGAACACAGCGAATTCAATGCAGTAATTGCAAAAAAGTCTGGACCCCGAAACAATTGCAAAAAAAAATAACACCTCCCGAAATAATCGAAACGGTTGCTCTGGCCGTGCCATTTCAGGGGGCCAGCGGTGGGCAAAAGCTGTATGTTTTAATGAGTTTTGATGCTCTTCGCGGTAATATTCTTCAACTCTCCACTAATTTCACTCAGCATCAGGCTGGAGAAAGTCTGCATTATCGATACAGAGGAAATGCAGAGCCAGAGTCACACGGAAGTAATATCGTACAACGCGTTGATATGCGCGAAAAACAATTTCTACGCCGCAGTCAGTTTGATGAAATTCAATATGGCAGCGCAGCGCTCAAGCGTAATGCCAAAGGCACTATTCTGCGTCCGGTTATCACTGCTCACGGGCATTTCAGAGTACTGAATATTTTATTCCCTACAGTAAAAACACATGTTATTTCACACGAGTGTTTTTTAAGAGGTGCGATTATTACGGCCTGGGCAGAACTGTTTCGCCAACAGCAAGGTGAGATTTGGTTTATTGAAGAGGAAATAGCTGACAGTACCGATAACACTTCCTGGAGTTTTCAGGGAACAACATATCACGGCTGGTGGCAAAATCAGTGGCAACTCTGGGAGCAGGGAAAAAACCGTAAAATGGTATGTGCATTAACGGGTGGAAATAGCAACAAAGCTAAAATACTCTCTTTAGCAACCAGCAGAGAATTTATCCACTGGCTACATAAACAGGCAAAATTTACTCACAGCGCCCCACTTTCCGCAGGGCGCGTCACGCAAATACTGCTTTCTCTGGCTCAGGGTTACAACAACTGTGCCAGGCGGTTAATATCCGACTGAATCGCCCCAGCGGTCACATCACGCCCTGCGCCAGGCCCACGGATCACCAGAGGATTGTCGCGATACCAGCGGCTTTCGATGGCAAAGACGTTATCGCATGGCAGCAGTGATGCCAGCGGATGGTCTTCACGCACCGCTTCCACGCCCACACGCGCTTTGCCGTTGGCGTCGAAACGCGCTACATAGCGCAGCACCAGCCCCATTTCGCGGGCCGCTTCCAGCCGTTGCACCATCTGCTCGTTAAGTTCATCGCCGTTTTCAAAGAAATGGTCGATGCTGCCACCTTCACAATGGGCTGGCACCAGTGATTCCACACGTACCTGATCCGGTTCGATGTTGTAACCAGCTTCACGCGCCAGAATCACCAGCTTGCGCATCACGTCTTTGCCGGAGAGGTCGTCACGCGGGTCAGGTTCGGTTAAGCCCTGCTGCCATGCTTGATCCACCAGCTCGGTAAACGGCACGCTGCCGTCGAATTGCAGGAACAGCCAGGAGAGCGTGCCGGAGAAGATCCCGCTGATCGACAAAATAGTATCGCCGCTGTCGATCAGATCGCGCACAGTGTGGTTGATCGGCAAGCCAGCGCCGACGGTGGCGTTGTACAGCCAGTGGCGCCCGGTTTTTTCGAAGGCGTCGTGGATCTGGCGATATTTATTGCTGTCGCTCGCTCCCGCCAGTTTGTTGGCGCTGATGACGTGGAAACCGTGGCTGGCGAAATCGAGATATTGATCAGCAAGCTGCTGGCTGGCGGTAACGTCCAGTACCACTAAATCATCATACGGATGAGCGCACATCCACAGGAACAACGACTCTTCATCCTGCTCGACCGCTTCATCGTTGAAGAAGGCTAACGCGCGGCTGGCGTCCAGCCCGTCGTAGCTCAACAAACTGCGGCGGCTGTCCACCACGCCTGCCAGCACAAATTCAAATCCGGTACGCGCCGAGAGCGTGCTCTGCTCGCGGGCGAACAGTTCCAGCCAGCGGGAACCGATATTGCCCTTACCGAAAAGCACCAGGCCGATGCGTTTTTCCGCGCGGAAGACGGACTGATGCAGCCCCTGAATCAGGCTTTCGGTCGGTCCGGTGCGCAGTACTGCCACCAGGCTGATACCTTCATCCGACTGCCAGGTAAATTCGACCGGCTGGCCTTTCAGTTGCTGCCAGAAGCGGTGGCAATGCAGCGGGTTACGGGTGACGCCCGCCCCGACCATCGCCACCAGCGCCAGCCCCTGACGCAGACGCAGTTCGCCAGGTAATCCTGCTTCGTCGAGGATTTTCAGCGCGCTGTCGGCCACTTCCGAGGTGTAGCAAAATTGCAGCAACTGGCGATCGTTATGCACGCCCACTGCCAACGGACGCACCTGCGCGCGTTTCAGGATCTGGTCGATTTCTTTATGCGCCAGTTTGAAATCCTGGCTGGCGGGCACCTGAAACTCAATCAAACAGACATCATCGTGACTGGTGACAATACGCGCTCCTGTACCGGAAGCCAGCACGCGTTCAATGCGTGTAGAGCCTTGATCAGGCGTGTAGCTACAGCGCAGTTGCAGGTCGATTTCACTACCAGAAACTGGCTGTAAAGTACGAGCATGAAGAACGGGGGCCGCCAGACGCGCCAGTTCGCTGGCCTCATCAAGACGCAGCAATGGCAGCAGGCAGGCATCTTTCACTTTGCGCGGGTCAGCACTGTATACCCCGGCGACGTCGCTCCAGATAGTTACGCGGGAAACGCCCGCCAGCGCACCGATTTGGGTAGCGGAATAATCAGAACCGTTACGCCCCAGCAGCACCGTTTCACCGGCGTTGTTACGGCTGATAAACCCGGTCACCACCAGACGTTTGCCCGGATGTTGTACCAGTAGCTGTTGCAGCAACGGATACGAAAGCCCTTCATCAACCTGCGGTTGTGCGGCGCGTTCGGCACGTAAAAACTCGCGGGCATCAAGCCAGGCTGCTGGCAATCCTTGTTGATTAAGTACCGCAGACATCAGACGCGCCGACCACACTTCCCCGTGGCCCACCACTTCTGCATACACCGCATCGGTAATACCGCTGTCGAGCAACGCGGCCAGGCGTTCCAGATCGCTGACAAAGGCGCTAATGAGGCTATCGGCTTCTTCGGCGGGTAACAGGCCGCTAATCAGATCGCACTGATAACGACGTAATGTTTGTTGAACCTGATGCGCAGAGAGACGATCGGTCTGGCTTAGTTTCAACCAGTTAATCAACTGATTAGTGGTGCTACCAGCGGCGGAAACCACCATCATATCGTCGGGCTGGGAGTACTCAGCCATAATGCCCGCGACACGCAAATAACACTTCACATCAGCCAGACTACTGCCACCAAATTTATGCAGCTGACGACCTTTCGCCCCTGCCTGCGCAATCACACTCATTTTTACCCCTTGTTTGCAGCCCGGAAGCCATTTTCCAGGTCGGCAATTAAATCTTCGCCATCTTCAATACCGGTGGAGATACGCAACAGCGTCTCGGAGATCCCGGCGGCAGCACGCGCTTCTGGCGCCATGCCTGCATGTGTCATGGTTGCGGCGTGAGAGATTAAACTTTCCACTCCCCCTAACGATTCCGCCAGCGTAAATAACGACAGCCCGCCCAGGAAACGACGCAGCGTCTGCTCATCGCCATCCAGTTCAAAACTCAACATTGCGCCAAAGCCTTTTTGCTGGCGCGCGGCAATTTCATGCCCCTGATTTTCCGGCAGCGACGGGTGATACAGTTTTTTCACCAGCGGCTGGGTTTGCAGATATTTCACAATCGCCTGCGCATTACGCTGGGCCAACTCCATACGCGGCACCAGAGTACGCAGACCGCGCAGCAGCAGATAGCTGTCAAACGCGCCGCCCGTCACGCCAATATTGTTTGCCCACCAGGCAAGTTCGGTGACAACGTCTGGGTCTTTAGCAATCACCACGCCCGCCACCACGTCTGAGTGACCGTTCAGATATTTCGTACATGAATGCAACACCAGATCGGCACCTAATGCCAGTGGATTTTGTAATGCCGGGCTTAAGAAGGTGTTATCCACCACGCTCACCGCCCCGACTTCCCTTGCCAGATGGCAGATTTTCGCAATATCCACGACGCGTAACAATGGATTACTTGGGCTTTCTACCAGCACCAGTTTAGGTTTTTCTGCCAGTGCCGCCCGTAATGCCTGTTCATCGCTCTGATCAACAAACAGCACGCGATAACAGCCGCGTTTTGCCAGGCTGTCGAATAGGCGATAGCTGCCGCCGTAGCAGTCGTGCGGTGCAACCAGCAAATCGCCAGGTTTCAAAAAGACGGTAGTGACCAGGTGGATCGCGGACATGCCAGTATTTGTAAGCACCGCGCCAGCACCACCTTCCAGTTCTGCCAGCGCACGCTGGACAACATCGCGCGTCGGGTTACCGCGACGCGAGTAATCATGCGCGCGTGGTTCGTTAAATCCGGTAAAGTTATAGGTGCTGGAAAGATGGATCGGAGGGACAACGCAACCATACTGTTCGTCGTCATTTAACCCACTACGCACTGCGATGGTGGCCTGTTTACGCGTCATGTGATGAAGTTCCCTGGGCTGAGTCGGTGAAAAGTCAGGCACCAGAGTAAACATTGTGTTAATGGACGTCAACACATCTGGACATCTAAACTTCTTTGCGTATAGATTGAGCAATTCCCCAATAACCGTTAAAATTACATGCATTATCACGCCGACAGGTGCATTACACGATGTCACGGTAGCGCCTGTACGGTAAACTATGCGGGTTTATAGCCATTACCCACATTAATTGTGTGGTCTGGTTTCAATTTATTGACGAAGAGGATTAAGTATCTCATGGCTGAATGGAGCGGCGAATATATCAGCCCATACGCTGAGCACGGCAAGAAGAGTGAGCAAGTCAAAAAGATTACGGTTTCCATTCCTCTTAAGGTGTTAAAAATCCTCACCGATGAACGCACGCGTCGTCAGGTGAACAACCTACGTCACGCTACCAACAGCGAACTGCTGTGCGAGGCGTTTCTGCATGCCTTTACCGGGCAACCTCTGCCGGATGATGCCGACCTGCGTAAAGAGCGCAGCGACGAAATTCCGGAAGCGGCAAAAGAGATCATGCGTGAGATGGGGATTAACCCGGAGACGTGGGAATACTAAAGCGGAAAAGAGCGGCGCGGAGAGTGGAATCGCCCGATGCGCTACACTTATCAGGCCTACGTCATATTGCAATTTATTGAATTTGCACGAACTTGTAGGCCGGATAAGGCGTTCACGCCGCATCCGGCATAAACAACGAGCACGTTGTCAGCGACCCACCGCTTTTTATACATGGACGTTTAACTATGAAAAACAGGCTACTGATCCTCAGCCTGCTGGTTTCTGCGCCTGCCTTTGCCTGGCAGCCACAAACCGGCGACATCATCTTTCAGATCTCTCGCTCATCGCAAAGTAAAGCGATCCAACTGGCGACCCATTCCGATTACAGCCACACCGGTATGCTGGTGATACGCAACAAACAGCCCTACGTCTTTGAAGCGGTCGGCCCGGTGAAATACACGCCGCTCAAACAGTGGATAGCCCACGGTGAAAAGGGCAAATACATTGTGCGTCGCGTTGAAGGCGGACTCAGTACCGAACAACAGCAAAAACTGGCGCAAACCGCAAAACGTTATCTCGGCAAACCGTATGATTTCAGCTTCTCGTGGGGCGACGATCGCCAGTATTGTTCGGAAGTCGTTTGGAAGGTTTATCAGAACGCGCTGGGAATGCGCGTGGGCGAACAGCAAAAATTGAAAGAGTTCGATCTCAGCAACCCGTTGGTCCAGGCGAAGCTCAAAGAACGCTACGGCAAAAATATCCCGCTTGAAGAAACGGTGGTTTCGCCTCAGGCCGTTTACGACGCGCCACAACTCACTACCGTCGCCAAAGAATGGCCGCTGTTTTCGTGGTAATGGGCCAATCACATCGTGACTGGCCCTAAAACCTAGCTTTTTTGAGTCTGAAGCTCTGGTTGATACATCTCAGCATCATTTTGACGTTGTTTTTCCATAGCGATCGCACCAAAGTGCGTTAACGTACAGAAAATGATGCAACAGATAACACCAGCAAGCAGAAGATAAAAACCACCATCCCAACCAACCTCATCGACCATAATACCAAACAGACTTGTACCAAGCGTCGCGCCAAGAATATAACTCATGAAGCCACGCAAACCGACAGCGGATCCCACGGCAAAACTGGGAACAATTTCCATTGTCTGAACAGAGGCCAGGAACTGCGGAACATAGATAAGGCAGCCTACGCAAGCAGCGAAAATAGTAATAGAGAGGAGAGAATCGCTTTTCCAGTAGCCCAACAGGCAGAAGAAAATAAATACCATGCTGATAATAGCGGGTGGCATACGGCGACCATGAAATAATTTATCACTCAACCAGCCTGCAAATAATGTTGTTGGAATAGCTGCCCATTCGAAGATTAAAAATGCCGTACTCATTTCGGTCTTCGTAAAATGCTTCACGCTTAACAGGTAAATAGGTAACCAGCTGATAATTCCGAAACGCACCATATAGACAAAAACATCAACGAAAGAGACAAACCATGCATTCTTATTTTTAAGCACATAGGTACAAAAAATTTGCCAGGCAGTCATATCTTCCGGCGCACGATCATCTTTTGCTTTAATGCTGACGTCGTCCGGAACGATTTCGTTTAATGGCGGCAAACCTTCACTTACCGGTGAACCTTTACCTGACATCAGCACCATTACTGCAATGACAACTGCGACAATCGCCGGAACAACATATGTTGCTATTTTCCAGTGTTCAGTGCCCAGCACGGCAAATGCGCCGCCGACAATCGGAGCAACAATACCGCCACCCACGTTGTGCGAAATATTCCAGACCGCACCGACGATGCCTCGTTCTTTACGAGGAAACCAGTTGGCGATCGTAATAAACGACGGGCCAACACCCATTCCCTGAAAGAAACCATTCAGAATGACAAGTCCCGCAAACATCCAGAACGCGAAACTAAAACCAAGCGCCACGTTAACGAGAGCACAAAGTATTAAACCTACTGCCATATATACTTTGGGATTAGCTTTATCGGCCAGACTACTCATTATCCCTTTACTAATACCGTAGGCTATCAGCATACAACTGCTTAATAACCCTATTTGCGTCGCAGAAAGATTAAGCTCTTGTTTTAAATACGGCGTAGAGAGAACAAAGTTATTCCTGACAATGTAATACGAAAGATAACCGATAAATACGCTGAATAACGCCTGCATACGGTAACGATTATAGGTACTTTTCACTTCACTTTCAGGAACCTTATGTGTTGCCACTTTAGGTTTCAATAAAGAAAGCATATATCACCTTCCAGTTCATGGTGTTGTTTAAACAAATCATAATATTCATAGCAATGCTCATTACTGTTCTCTGATGAGTATTTAAAAAGCCTTTGCTTAGTAAGTTTTGAAGATAGTGAAGCAAGAGAGTTTAAGTTACAATACAGGGGAAATGAGTCAAAACTGACTCAAAAAAACAAATCACATGTTCCATTTCTTTCCCATATTTGATTTTGGAAAATGCAACATGGCTATTCTTTGAACCTTGACGTGTTACAACAGGCCCAATTTAAAAAAAAATCAGTTTTATTAAATTTTTCATTTTTTGAGTTCAATCACATATTTTGCTTCTGTAATCGGGATCATTGAAGATACTTGTTCTTGTTATGCCAGAGAACCATGCTGCACAACATGAAAACCTTCATCACCACACAACAAAAAGCAGAGTCTGAACACCTTCAGGATACCCGTCGTAACACGCGGATTTGCGCTCGAATTAAAGCCTTTTTTATGGTTTGTGAAGACGGGAACTCCGTTATGATTACTGAGTCTCTAAATCTGTATCAGGCCACCGTTGATGATCCTATTTACGACAGTGCTTGTTATTACCATCCTCAACGGGTAAAAAAATGGGCCGAAGCCGCCAATAACAAATCTTATTTTTTACTGCCATACAGTCAGAACCTGAATCTGAGAGCGAACATGTGGAAATTAATTAATGAGCATTTCCGTAACCGCCACTTGCAGATATAGTAATGCTGGTTGCTTGCCGAACTAATGATAATTTGCAGATACAGAAACACGTGGCTTGAAGTTCATTGCTTATGTTAACTAATGGATAACGACATGGATTACGACCCAGGAATTTTTCTCTCGATAATGGGATTTTTGACATGATTCGCATTATACAAAGAGCGCTAATCTGTTGGATTTTATATATCAGCGTTGCCTCAGCGCATGAATTAGTGATTGCTACAACGCTTTCTTCGGAAGCGACAGAGCACATTATCAGTCAATGGCAAAAGCAACCACAGGCAACTGAAATCCGAACGCTCAACCGAACCAGTGCATCTATTGAGCGCCTGCTGGAAAACCCATTGGGTGAAAATATTGATCTGGTACTGAGTTCATCCCCTATGTTGCTACAGCGGTTACAAAGTAAAAATCTGCTCCAGCCATTTAATAATCAAATAGAAACAAGTAGAAAGTTAGTACCGGAATCCATTCGTTCAACCACCGTTGCTGTTGCCATATCGGGCTACGGAATTCTTATCAATGTGGCGCATCTGGAAGACAAAAAAGAACCTGTGCCAACTTCATGGCAGGAATTAAGTAAATCGCGTTATCAAGGAATGCTATTAATGAGCAGTCCTTCTCGTTCAGATACGACACATCTGATGATTGAAGATCTCCTGCAACAACAAGGATGGACTAGCGGTTGGAGTACACTACTGAAAATAGGCGGTAATCTCGCCACCATTTCATCACGTAGCTTCGGTGTAGCAAATAAGATCAGTACAGGACTGGGGGACGCTGGTCCGGTAATCGACAATTACGCTAACGTACTGCTTAATAATTCAACTTTACGTTTCAGCTATTTCCCCAACTCGCGAGCAGCGCCTATGTTTATTGCCATTACAGAAGGCAGTAATCATCCACAAGAGGCGGGACGTTTTATTAATTTCTTGTTGAGTCCGGAGGGACAGCAAGCACTGAGTGATTCTGATTCAGGGAAATATCCGGTATATCCTCTGCCCTCCGGCACTCCACTCGCTGACCAACAAATGCGGTTATTTGCATCTCCTTCTCTTGATTACCCGTTGATCATGCAACGCCAAAAGCTCGTGCAATTGTTATTTGATAATGCGATTACCTTTCGCCTTACCGAGCTTCAAAACAGCTGGAAATCATTATATGCAGCAGAACATCGGCTTAAGCGTAAATTGCCAGAGGTGCGTGCATTATTAACAGCAGTTCCTGTTACCCCGGAGCAGTCCGTTAATTCCATATACCTGCAGCAATTCGAACTGCAATCAGGCTTTCGTGAAGCTCAGATCATGGCATGGCAGCAATTTTTTCTGCATCAGCAGCAATTGGTGAACACACAACTTGAGTCGTTAAAGTGAAACAACTACATACTATAGGGACGAGTTTGCGGCTCGCCTTTGTTTTTAGTGCCGTTCTTACGCTATTCGTTAGCGTAGTCAGCCTCTATTCCTGGCATGAACAAAATTCTCAGGTTCGCTACGCACTTGACGATTATTTCCCACGAATTCAGGCTTCATTTCTTTTTGAAGAAAACCTCACGGCATTGGTAAATGAATTCAATGAGCTACAACAGACAACCAACACCAATAGCCGCCTTCAGGTAAGAGAGCAAATTGAACAACGGCTACAAAAAATTCAGTCAATTAATCCCCATCTTGATTCAGTACATCAAAGTGCGCTTAACCAACAGGTCGCCAGTAGTCGCAAATTGCTTGGCAATCTCGATAAGGCATTGAATGACTATAATAAAGAAAAAGGGAAACTCGACGTTATATCTTCAAGAGTTAACTGGTTGCATGACGATTTCAATAATGAACTCAACTCCCTGACTCAGGATTTAAGTTGGCAACAATCATCATTGCTCAATCAACTCAGCCAACGGAAAGATCCCCATGAAAACCAGGGGGTGCAAAATGCACTGCAATCTATTCAAAACGAATTACAGCTCGTTTTCGAACTCTCACATATAGAAACTGAAATCGTCAGTACCTTAAAGGATATGCTTAACACGCATAACAATGATCCAGAGTCGTTAAGACAACATATTCAATACCTGGATTTTTTGAAACGTAGCATTGACGAAAATGTGCGGTCGTTATCTTCTTATTCCAGCACTATCACATTACACCAGACAGTTTATTCCCTGTGGGAACTGGGTACACAGAAAAATTATCTACCCGGAACTCTGGACGCCTGGCGGCAGGCTCAACAGACCCTTATGAATACTATCAGGGATAAAGAGCATGTGTTTACGCAAATACGTGGCCAATTAGAAACGCAACTGGGTAATAGCCATCAACAGCTACAAACATTCAATCTGCGATTAGAAAAAATAATGCAAATCAGTGGATTACTGATTTTTGCAGCTATGGTGATGGCCTTACTGTTCGTTATTCTGGTAAATTATTTCTACATTCGGCCAAGAATGATCCGCCGTTTTCGCTTACTGAATGATGCCGTCGTCAAATTAAGTAACGGTGAACTCGATGCAGATATTCCAGTCTCCGGTAATGATGAGCTTGGGAGAATTGCCAACCTACTCCGCCAAACGATAGCGCAAATTAATCAGCAGCAACATCAACTGGGGCAGGAAATCTGTGATCGAATCGCGACAGAAAAAAATCTGCGAACAGCACAAAGTGAATTGATCCAAACCGCCAAACTGGCCGTGGTTGGGCAGACAATGACAACACTGGCACATGAAATCAATCAACCGCTTAATGCATTATCTATGTACCTGTTCAGCGCCAATCGCGCTATAGAGCAACAAGACACTGGTTTGGCGAAAAACTATATCGTTACGATGCGATCGCTGGTTGAGCGCATGGATAATATCGTTAAACGACTGCGAAACTTCGCCCGCCGACGCGATAGTGAACTCGTAGGTGGAGCAATTAATTTACAGCAGGTAATTTATTCATCCTGGGAGCTTCTGGCATTAAAACATCGACCACTGAAAGCATCTCTTCACTACCCGGATAATTTTCCTGCCGTTTATGGCGACGATGTTTTGATTCAACAAGTTTTAGTTAATTTATTTACGAATGCCCTGGAAGCTAGTCAGGAAAAACCGCCCACAATAACCATCAGCTTTGAAGAAGAAGCCTCCACGGTAACGCTATATATTGCTGATAATGGAAAAGGCTGGCCAGTGCATCTGGCTGATCGACTATTAACGCCTTTTACCACGGACAAAGCTGTAGGTTTGGGTATTGGCCTTTCGATTAGTCATTCTATTATGCGTCAGTGCCAGGGAGAGTTATATATCGCGTCAACTCTCGACCGCCATGCGCTGGTTATTCTACGTTTCAGGAAACTTTAAGCATGACAGACACCACCCCAACAATTCTGTTAATTGATGACGACAATGATGTTCTGCAAGCCTACAGCACTCTCTTACAGCAAGAGGGTTATGTCGTATGTACCTGTAGCAACCCTTCTGAGGCTCTACAATTACTGCAAAATACGTGGGAAGGCATCGTGGTGTGCGACGTTTGTATGCCGGATATTTCAGGCATTACGCTACTGGAAAAAATAATGCTGATTGACCCTAATCTTCCCATTCTGATGATCACCGGGCATGGCGATGTCCCCATGGCAGTTGAAGCAGTAAAAAAGGGAGCATGGGATTTCCTGCAAAAACCGATCAATCCGGAACAATTTCTATCGCTTATCGAAAAAGCACTGGCAGAGCGTGAAGCTTATCTGGAACAAAAAAAATGGCGACACGCTCAGTTTAATCGGCACTTAATCGGTAACAGCGGTTGGATTCGCCAGACACGTCAACAGCTTGAAACGCTGGCAGAAACCGATCTTCCCGTCTGCTTTTACGGCGAACCGGGCACAGGAAGAACATTAGCCGCCCACTATCTTCACCAATTTAGCTCTCGCAAGGAAAGACCTTTAATTGAACGCACACTCAGCGCCAATAGCCAGCAGCCGTTGGAAGAATGGGTGAAAGAAGCAGAAGGTGGCACGCTGTTATTAAAAGAACTTGAGCATTTAACGCCAGAAAATCAGCGCGCCTTAATCCAGTACCAGGAAAGACCCCAGGATCGGTCATTTCGTCTGATTGTTGTTAATCAGAGCCCTCTGGCTGAACTGGCTGCCGCACAAAAAATTATTCCTGCATTGTATTTTCTTTTTTCACTCACCCACATCGAATGCCCACCGCTAAGTCAACGCCCGGGGGATATTGAACCTATTTTTCACCACTATCTGACACTCACCTGTAAACGACTAAATCGCCAACAACCGCTGCTGGGGAAAACGTTTTATAAGCGACTGATGGCGCGAACCTGGCCAGGTAATATCATTGAATTAATAAATGCAGCAGAATTGGTGGCTGTGGGTGTTTTAATGCTGGACGATTCAGTCAGTTTGCAGATGATGGATGCTGATCCAACACCACTTGATGAACGTGTAGAAAGTTATGAAAGACAAATAATTATTGATGCACTCAACTTCTTCCAGGGACGTATCAACGACGTCGCCGATTACTTTCAGATCCCCAGAAAAAAACTGTATTTGCGCATGAAAAAGTACGGTATTGATAAAATGGATTTTCGCGACGTAAAGGAAAGATAAAAATCCAATACGTTATCCTGCTAATGAAAGTTTTCAGGCACAAAAAAAGCGCCGTTCGGCGCTTTTTTCGGAAATCCGGTCTTATTTGCTGCCCGGGATGTTGAAACGCTTGTTGAAGCGGTCAACACGGCCACCGGTAGCAACATCACGCTGTTTGCCAGTGAAGAACGGGTGGCACTTGCTGCACACGTCGAGGTTCAGATCATGACCAACGGTGGAGCGGATTTTCATTACGTTACCGCAAGAGCAGCTAGCAGTAATTTCTTCGTATTTCGGGTGAATATCTTTTTTCATGGGAAAACCTCGGTTTAAGGCCGCGTCGCTCTTCCAGCCCTAACGCCAGACACCACGCGATGTTTAAAGTATAGTTTCAATACGATCATTTCGTATCAAAGGCGCCGAATCATACAGAAATTAACCAGCGTATGCAAACTGATCCGCACTCCTCTACCGCAATGTGTATACTGTTCCACCGAATTTCAAGTCAGGATGATGCTATGCCCGTTGCCCACGTTGCCTTGCCCGTTCCGCTTCCCCGTACCTTTGACTATCGCCTGCCAGAAGGCATGACGGTTAAAGCCGGGTGTCGCGTACGCGTGCCGTTTGGCAAACAGCAGGAACGCATCGGGATTGTCGTGTCAGTTAGCGACGTCAGCGAGTTGCCGCTCAACGAACTAAAAACCGTCGTAGAAGTGCTGGACAGCGAACCTGTTTTTTCCAGTTCCGTCTGGCGATTACTGCTATGGGCGGCAGATTACTATCATCATCCAATTGGCGATGTATTGTTTCATGCCCTGCCGATTTTATTGCGCCAGGGGCGGCCCGCGGCTAACGCGCCCATGTGGTACTGGTTTGCTACCGAGCAAGGCCAGGCAGTGGATATCAACAGCCTGAAACGTTCGCCTAAGCAACAACAGGCGCTGGCGGCGTTGCGACAAGGGAAAATCTGGCGTGACCAGGTAGCGGAACTTGAATTCAATGATGCCGCACTACAGGCGCTGCGCAAAAAAGGTCTTTGCGAGCTGGCAAGCGAAACGCCGGAGTTTAGCGACTGGCGAACGAACTATGCTGTTACAGGCGAACGTCTGCGGCTGAATACCGAACAAGCCACCGCCGTTGGCGCAATTCATAGCGCAGCGGATACCTTTTCCGCATGGCTGTTGGCGGGCGTTACCGGCTCCGGTAAAACAGAGGTTTATCTAAGCGTACTGGAAAACGTGCTTGCTCAGGGCAAGCAGGCGCTGGTGATGGTGCCTGAAATCGGCCTGACCCCCCAGACGATCGCCCGTTTTCGTGAACGGTTTAATGCACCAGTGGAAGTTCTGCATTCCGGCCTCAATGACAGTGAACGCCTTTCGGCCTGGCTGAAAGCGAAAAATGGCGAGGCGGCGATTGTGATTGGTACCCGTTCCGCACTGTTTACACCGTTTAAAAATCTCGGTGTGATTGTTATCGATGAAGAGCATGACAGTTCCTACAAGCAGCAGGAAGGCTGGCGCTATCATGCCCGCGACCTGGCGGTATATCGTGCGCACAGCGAGCAAATCCCGATCATTCTTGGCTCCGCAACACCCGCGCTGGAAACGTTATGTAACGTACAGCAGAAAAAATACCGCCTGCTGCGCCTGACGCGCCGGGCGGGAAATGCGCGTCCGGCAATTCAACATGTACTGGATTTAAAAGGTCAGAAGGTGCAGGCGGGGCTGGCTCCGGCGCTGATCAGCCGTATGCGCCAGCATTTACAGGCCAACAACCAGGTTATTCTCTTTCTTAACCGCCGTGGTTTTGCGCCTGCGCTGCTGTGCCACGACTGCGGCTGGATTGCCGAATGTCCACGTTGCGATCACTACTACACGTTGCATCAGGCGCAGCAGCATTTGCGCTGCCATCATTGCGACAGTCAGCGTCCAGTACCGCGCCAGTGTCCGTCCTGCGGCTCTACCCATCTGGTGCCGGTGGGTCTGGGAACAGAACAACTTGAACAGACGTTAGCGCCGCTTTTCCCTGGTGTAGCCATTTCACGTATCGACCGCGATACAACCAGCCGTAAAGGCGCGCTGGAGCAGCAACTGGCAGAAGTGCATCGCGGCGGCGCGCGAATTTTGATTGGTACACAAATGCTGGCGAAAGGTCACCATTTCCCGGATGTAACGCTGGTTGCATTACTGGACGTGGACGGCGCGCTGTTTTCTGCGGATTTTCGCTCGGCGGAGCGTTTTGCCCAGCTATACACCCAGGTAGCCGGACGTGCCGGACGTGCGGGTAAACAGGGCGAAGTGGTGCTGCAAACGCACCATCCGGAACATCCTCTCTTACAAACCTTGCTGTATAAAGGTTATGACGCTTTTGCGGAGCAGGCGTTGGCCGAGCGGCGAATGATGCAACTGCCGCCGTGGACCAGCCATGTGATTGTGCGTGCGGAGGATCATAACAATCAGCACGCGCCGCTGTTCCTGCAACAGTTGCGTAATCTGCTTCTCTCCAGCCCACTGGCGGATGACAAATTGTGGGTTCTCGGCCCGGTTCCGGCGCTGGCGCCTAAACGCGGCGGTCGCTGGCGTTGGCAAATTTTGTTGCAGCACCCTTCCCGCGTGCGCTTACAGCACATCATTAACGGTACGCTGGCGCTTATTAATACAATACCGGATTCACGGAAAGTGAAATGGGTGCTGGATGTCGATCCTATTGAGGGTTAAACCGCTAACGATGCGAGGCGGATCGAAAAATTAAATATTCATCACACTTTTCATGAAAATTCTGTAACCGTTTTCACGCGCTATCTGCTAAAAATGTTGCCGATGTGAAGTAAACATGGATGTAGTACGCCTGACGTGCCAGGCGAGGAGTGAGTGTGAAAGCGAAGAAGCAGGAAACTGCCGCAACAATGAAAGACGTTGCCCTGAAGGCAAAAGTCTCTACAGCGACCGTCTCCCGAGCATTAATGAATCCAGATAAAGTCTCCCAGGCCACCCGTAATCGGGTTGAAAAAGCGGCCCGGGAAGTGGGTTATTTACCGCAGCCAATGGGGCGTAACGCAAAGCGTAATGAATCCCGAACGATTCTGGTGATTGTCCCGGATATCTGCGACCCCTTCTTTAGTGAAATTATTCGCGGTATCGAAGTCACGGCGGCAAGTCATGGATATCTGGTACTGATTGGCGACTGCGCGCACCAAAATCAGCAGGAAAAGACCTTTATCGACTTGATAATCACCAAACAAATTGATGGCATGTTGCTGCTTGGCTCAAGGCTGCCGTTTGATGCCAGTATTGAGGAGCAACGTAATCTGCCGCCGATGGTGATGGCGAACGAATTCGCACCAGAGCTGGAACTGCCTACGGTTCATATCGACAACCTGACCGCTGCCTTTGATGCCGTAAATTATCTGTATGAACAAGGACATAAACTGATTGGCTGCATTGCCGGCCCCGAAGAGATGCCATTGTGTCACTACCGTCTACAAGGCTACGTTCAGGCGCTGCGTCGCTGCGGCATTATGGTTGATCCGCAATATATCGCCCGGGGCGACTTCACCTTCGAAGCCGGAAGTAAAGCCATGCAACAGCTGCTCGACCTTCCGCAACCGCCAACTGCCGTTTTCTGTCATAGCGATGTAATGGCGCTTGGCGCACTTTCTCAGGCGAAACGCCAGGGGCTGAAAGTCCCTGACGACCTTTCCATAATCGGTTTTGACAACATCGACCTGACGCAATTTTGTGATCCGCCGCTGACCACCATTGCACAGCCGCGCTACGAAATTGGTCGGGAAGCTATGTTGTTACTGCTTGATCAAATGCAGGGACAAACGGTCGGAAGCGGCTCACGTTTAATGGACTGCGAGCTTATTATCCGTGGATCGACGCGCACGTTATCTTAAAGTAAACCTTTAAGGCTTCCGTGACTGGTCAAAGGCCCGCCGCTTAAGTAACATGGCGGGCTGACGAACGAATAAATACAGCGAAACGATAGTGGCACAACGAGATTATGTACGCCGCAGCCAACCGGCACCTTCGCGGCGAAAAAAGAGCACCTCACGGAAAAAGCAACGAAATATGCCTGCGGTTTCTCCCGCAATGGTCGCTATTGCTGCAGCCGTTCTTGTGACCTTTATCGGGGGTCTGTACTTCATTACGCATCACAAGAAAGAAGAGTCTGCGACGCTGCAAAGCCAGAAAGTGACCGGAAACGGACTACCTCCGAAACCGGAAGAACGTTGGCGCTACATTAAAGAGCTGGAAAGTCGCCAGCCGGGCGTACGTGCGCCAACAGAACCGTCTGCTGGCGGCGAAGTGAAAACGCCGGATCAGCTGACTCCAGAGCAGCGCCAGCTTCTTGAACAAATGCAGGCTGATATGCGTCAGCAACCAACGCAGCTTGCCGAAGTCCCGTGGAATGAGCAGACGCCGGAACAGCGCCAACAAACGCTGCAACGCCAGCGTCAGGCGCAGCAGTTAGCGGAACAGCAACGTCAGGCACAGCCGCCACGTGCATCTGAACAAAGCTGGCAGCAACAGACGCGTACGTCGCAAGCTGCGCCAGTACAATCGCAACCGCGCCAGTCTAAACCGGCTTCTACCCAGCAACCGTATCAGGATCTGCTGCAAACGCCTGCGCATACTACCTCGCAGCCGAAGCCACAGCAGGCCGCACCAGTAGCACGCGCGGTTGAAGCGCCGAAACCAACAGCGGAGAAGAAAGATGAACGTCGCTGGATGGTACAGTGCGGTTCATTTAAAGGTGCTGAACAGGCTGAGACTGTCCGTGCGCAGTTGGCTTTCGAAGGCTTTGACTCGAAAATTACCACCAACAATGGCTGGAATCGTGTGGTCATCGGGCCGGTGAAAGGCAAAGAGAACGCTGACAGCACCCTCAATCGTTTGAAGATGGCAGGCCATACAAACTGCATTCGGCTCGCCACCGGGGGTTGAAACCCTCAAAATCTCCCCCATCTATACTTTCATTATGCCCCGTACAATTGTGCGGGGCTTGAATTCTGTATTCCTAACCAAGGGGTCTGCTCGTGACAACTATAGTAAGCGTACGCCGTAATGGCCACGTAGTAATCGCCGGTGATGGTCAGGCCACACTGGGTAACACTGTAATGAAAGGCAACGTTAAAAAAGTTCGCCGCCTGTATAACGATAAAGTGATCGCAGGCTTTGCCGGCGGCACGGCGGATGCCTTCACGCTGTTCGAACTGTTTGAACGTAAACTGGAAATGCATCAGGGCCATCTGGTTAAAGCAGCGGTTGAGCTGGCAAAAGACTGGCGTACTGATCGCATGTTGCGCAAACTTGAAGCACTGCTGGCGGTCGCAGACGAAACTGCATCGCTTATCATCACTGGTAACGGTGACGTGGTACAGCCAGAAAATGATCTTATTGCTATCGGCTCCGGCGGCCCTTACGCCCAGGCTGCGGCACGCGCTCTGTTAGAAAACACAGAACTTAGCGCCCGTGAAATTGCTGAAAAGGCGTTGGATATTGCAGGCGATATTTGCATCTATACCAACCATTTCCATACCATCGAAGAATTAAGCTACAAAGCGTAAGGATCTCCCATGTCTGAAATGACCCCACGCGAAATCGTCAGCGAACTTGATAAGCACATCATCGGCCAGGATAACGCCAAGCGTTCCGTGGCGATTGCACTGCGTAACCGCTGGCGCCGCATGCAGCTCAACGAAGAGTTGCGCCATGAAGTGACCCCGAAAAACATTCTGATGATCGGCCCGACCGGCGTCGGTAAAACTGAAATCGCCCGTCGTCTGGCTAAACTGGCGAACGCGCCGTTCATCAAAGTTGAAGCGACCAAATTCACCGAAGTCGGTTATGTAGGTAAAGAAGTCGATTCTATTATCCGCGACCTGACCGATGCCGCAGTGAAAATGGTGCGTGTACAAGCTATCGAGAAAAACCGTTATCGCGCTGAAGAACTGGCAGAAGAACGTATTCTCGACGTGCTGATCCCACCGGCTAAAAACAACTGGGGACAGACCGAACAGCAGCAGGAACCGTCCGCTGCTCGTCAGGCATTCCGCAAAAAACTGCGTGAAGGCCAGCTCGATGACAAAGAAATCGAGATCGATCTTGCCGCAGCACCGATGGGCGTTGAAATTATGGCGCCTCCGGGAATGGAAGAGATGACCAGCCAGCTGCAGTCTATGTTCCAGAATCTGGGCGGCCAGAAGCAAAAAGCACGTAAGCTGAAAATCAAAGACGCCATGAAGCTGCTGATTGAAGAAGAAGCGGCGAAGCTGGTGAATCCGGAAGAACTGAAGCAAGACGCTATCGATGCCGTTGAACAGCACGGGATCGTGTTTATCGACGAAATCGACAAAATCTGTAAGCGCGGCGAATCCTCCGGCCCGGACGTTTCTCGTGAAGGCGTTCAGCGCGACTTGCTGCCGCTGGTAGAAGGTTGCACCGTTTCCACCAAACACGGGATGGTCAAAACCGATCACATTCTGTTTATCGCTTCTGGCGCGTTCCAGGTAGCGAAACCGTCTGACCTGATCCCGGAACTGCAAGGTCGTCTGCCGATCCGCGTTGAGCTGCAGGCCCTGACCACCAGCGACTTTGAGCGTATTCTGACCGAACCGAATGCCTCTATCACCGTGCAGTACAAAGCACTGATGGCGACCGAAGGCGTGAATATTGAGTTCACCGACTCTGGTATCAAACGCATTGCAGAAGCTGCATGGCAGGTAAACGAATCTACCGAAAACATCGGTGCGCGTCGTTTACATACCGTTCTGGAGCGTTTGATGGAAGAGATTTCTTACGACGCCAGCGATTTAAGCGGTCAAACCATCACTATTGACGCAGATTATGTGAGCAAACATCTGGATGCGTTGGTGGCAGATGAAGATCTGAGCCGTTTTATCCTATAATCGCGTTCAATCATTTTCATCATTGTTTGATGGGGCTGAAAGGCCCCATTTTTATTGGCGCGTATTATGACTGAACAACAAATTAGCCGAACTCAGGCGTGGCTGGAAAGTTTACGACCTAAAACCCTCCCCCTCGCCTTTGCTGCAATTATCGTCGGGACGGCGCTGGCATGGTGGCAAGGTCACTTCGATCCGCTGGTCGCTCTGCTGGCACTCATTACCGCCGGGCTGTTACAGATCCTCTCTAACCTCGCCAATGACTACGGTGATGCCGTCAAAGGTAGCGACAAACCTGACCGCATTGGACCGCTGCGCGGCATGCAAAAAGGGGTCATTACCCAGCAAGAGATGAAACGGGCGCTCATTATTACCGTCGTGCTCATTTGCCTCTCCGGACTGGCGCTGGTCGCGGTGGCGTGTCATAACCTGGCTGATTTTGTCGGCTTTCTGATTCTTGGTGGGTTATCAATTATCGCCGCTATCACCTATACCGTGGGCAATCGTCCTTATGGTTATATCGGCCTGGGTGATATTTCCGTACTGGTGTTCTTTGGCTGGTTGAGTGTGATGGGCAGCTGGTATTTGCAGGCACATACGCTGATTCCGGCGCTGATCCTTCCAGCAACGGCCTGTGGTCTGCTGGCAACGGCGGTGCTCAACATTAACAATCTGCGTGATATCAATAGCGACCGCGAGAATGGCAAAAACACACTGGTAGTGCGCTTAGGTGAAGTGAACGCTCGTCGTTACCATGCCTGCCTGCTGATGGGCTCGCTGGTGTGTCTGGCGCTGTTTAATCTCTTTTCACTGCACAGCCTGTGGGGTTGGTTGTTCCTGTTAGCAACGCCGTTGTTGGTTAAACAGGCCCGTTATGTGATGCGTGAAATGGACCCGGCGGCGATGCGTCCGATGCTGGAACGCACCGTCAAGGGAGCATTATTAACTAACCTGCTGTTTGTTTTGGGAATATTCTTAAGCCAGTGGGCTACTTAACTGACAAATATCAATTAACAATTGATGATTTTGCCAACAACCCACATAGCGCGATATACTGAAAATTCTCGCAGCAACTGAATGTTAAGCCTATGAAATACGATACTTCCGAGCTTTGTGACATCTATCAAGAAGATGTCAACGTCGTGGAACCGCTGTTCTCCAACTTTGGTGGACGGGCGTCGTTTGGCGGACAAATCATCACGGTAAAATGTTTCGAGGACAACGGGTTGCTGTACGATCTGCTCGAAAAGAATGGCCGTGGTCACGTACTTGTCGTCGATGGCGGTGGTTCTGTTCGTCGCGCACTGGTCGATGCGGAACTGGCGCGTCTGGCGGTCCAAAATGAATGGGAAGGCCTGGTCATTTACGGCGCGGTGCGTCAGGTAGATGATCTGGAAGAGCTGGACATCGGCATCCAGGCGATGGCCGCAATTCCGGTCGGTGCCGCTGGCGAAGGCATTGGCGAAAGCGATGTCCGCGTCAACTTTGGCGGCGTCACCTTCTTCTCCGGCGACCATCTCTATGCCGATAATACCGGGATTATTCTTTCAGAAGATCCGCTGGATATTGAATAACTCTCTGCCATGTGCAAAAAAAGGGGAATTAAATTCCCCTTTTTTATATGTCAAATATTCATAGAGACTATCATTTGTTTTTGTTCAATTCATTTTAAATATCAATACTTCACATCTGACAATATAAATTAATTATCGACAAACCACTTCATAAAAATAATGCAGCATTAAAAGTTAATACCATATGGTAAATTAACCATTCCGGAAATAGCGATATAAATCATCGTTAGTAGCGAACGTATATATAATAAGGGATTGATATGAGATACGTTATCTTATTAATACTATGGATAATAACTGTTTTTCTTAGTCATCTTCAGCACAGCCACCTACTGTCTGGAGATCCTGGCATGGTTGGCGAGTATATCGGTTCAGTACTTCTGGGGCCGTTATTACTTCCCGTGCTTGTGTCAGGTATTCTGTGCGCATTCGCTAAAAAAACGCGTAACTTCGCCAGTTTTACTCGCGGGTGCTGCTGGGTATTGGGGGTATTGCTTTTATCCAACGTCGGCAATACATTTCGCATGATCACCCCGTGGCAATATACGTTTGAGAATGCCGCTATTTCCGTGACTATCCCGAACAGACACTGGAAAACGATTTCCATTAGTACTGATAAAACCATTGATATAAGAAGTGAAGATAATAGCGTCTTTATTTCTGCTTTCCTCCTGCCCGCAGGACGTAGCACCGATGACTCGCTGGAAGAGTTAAAGAAGATGCAGCGAGACAATCTCAAGGATCAATACAATGAAGAAACCTTCCAGTTTCATGACTGTAATGCCAAACATTTCACCTGTAAGTATCAGGACGTGTTAATAAATTTTGATGGTCAGCAAAAAAGAACCATCAGTGTTTACCTTGAAGATACCCCCAGGGCTGTGGGGCTCATTGCATTAATGAAGCCAGATACGGCAGATAAATATCACCAACAGGCGATGGAGATTATGTTGTCTGCTAAAAATGCAGTGAAGTAAAAAATAAGGCGCCTTACGGCGCCTCTGAGTGGAAAAGATTAAACCTCTTCCATACGACCCAGCAGGGCCTGCAGACGTTCCTGCCAGCCGTTCTGCTGTTCTTTCAGATGGTTGTTCTCACGCTCCAGCTCTTCGCGCTGATGCTGGGCATTTTGAACTTCCTGCGACAGTGAGTTGTTTTTTTCTTTCAGCTCTTCGATTTCCATCTGCAACAGAGTGATGGTATCAATCGCCTGCTGTACTTTTGCTTCCAGTTTCTCAAACACTTCTAATGACATTGTCATACCTCTCCTGAATTGCAAGGCGTTGATGGATAAAAATCCTCGTCCCGATTATCGGTGACGCCTTAATAAATACGTGCGCGTTTTCGTTAGCTCCGATTGTATGAAGCCGCGCCATCGCTGTCCAGCGGCACGCCTTGTAGATTACGGTTTGCCACACTTTTCATCCTTCTCCTGGTGACATAATCCACACGAATAGAAAATGTTAATAAATTTGTTGCGTTAATGATCTAGCAAACATGCATCATGTATAAACAGATGAAATAAATAGCGCGATAACGCTCATTTTATGACGAAGCACACACATTTTAAGTTCGATATTTCTCGTTTTCGCTCGTTAACGATAAGTTTACAGCATGCCTACAAGCATCGTGGAGGTCCGTGACTTTCACGCATACAACAAACATTAACTCTTCAGGATCCGATTATGAGTCAAACATCAACCTTGAAAGGCCAGTGCATTGCTGAATTCCTCGGTACCGGGTTGTTGATTTTTTTCGGTGTCGGTTGCGTTGCTGCGCTAAAAGTCGCTGGTGCGTCTTTTGGTCAGTGGGAAATCAGTGTCATTTGGGGACTGGGGGTGGCGATGGCCATCTATCTAACCGCAGGGGTTTCCGGCGCGCATCTTAATCCAGCTGTCACTATTGCGTTGTGGCTGTTTGCTTGTTTCGACAAGCGCAAGGTTATTCCTTTTATCGTTTCACAAGTCGCCGGAGCTTTCTGTGCTGCGGCATTAGTTTACGGGCTTTACTACAATTTATTCCTCGACTTCGAGCAGACCCATCATATTGTTCGCGGAAGCGTCGAAAGTGTTGATCTGGCGGGTACTTTCTCTACTTATCCTAATCCTCATATCAATTTTGTGCAGGCCTTCGCAGTTGAGATGGTGATTACCGCTATTCTGATGGGGCTGATCCTGGCGTTAACGGACGATGGTAACGGCGTACCGCGCGGCCCTTTGGCGCCCTTGCTGATTGGTCTACTGATTGCGGTCATTGGCGCATCTATGGGTCCATTAACGGGCTTTGCCATGAACCCAGCACGTGATATCGGTCCGAAAGCCTTTGCCTGGCTGGCGGGCTGGGGCAATGTCGCCTTTACCGGTGGCAGAGACATTCCTTACTTCCTGGTGCCGCTTTTTGGCCCTATCGTTGGCGCGATTGTAGGTGCATTTGCCTACCGCAAACTGATTGGCCGCCATTTGCCTTGCGATATCTGTGTTGTGGAAGAAAAGGAGATCACAACTCCTTCAGAACAAAAAGCTTCACTGTAATGTGACTACGGGACAATTAAACATGACTGAAAAAAAATATATCGTTGCGCTCGACCAGGGCACCACCAGCTCCCGCGCGGTCGTAATGGATCACGATGCCAATATCATTAGCGTGTCGCAGCGCGAATTTGAGCAAATCTACCCAAAACCAGGCTGGGTAGAACACGACCCAATGGAAATCTGGGCCACCCAAAGCTCCACGCTGGTAGAAGTGCTGGCGAAAGCCGATATCAGTTCCGATCAAATTGCAGCTATCGGTATTACGAACCAGCGTGAAACCACTATTGTCTGGGAAAAAGAAACCGGCAAGCCTATCTATAACGCCATTGTCTGGCAGTGCCGTCGTACCGCAGAAATCTGCGAGCATTTAAAACGTGACGGTTTAGAAGATTATATCCGCAGCAATACCGGTCTGGTGATTGACCCGTACTTTTCTGGCACCAAAGTGAAGTGGATCCTCGACCATGTGGAAGGCTCTCGCGAGCGTGCGCGTCGTGGTGAATTGCTGTTTGGTACGGTTGATACGTGGCTTATCTGGAAAATGACTCAGGGCCGTGTCCATGTGACCGATTACACCAACGCCTCTCGTACCATGCTGTTCAACATCCATACCCTGGACTGGGACGACAAAATGCTGGAAGTGCTGGATATTCCGCGCGAGATGCTGCCAGAAGTGCGTCGTTCTTCCGAAGTGTACGGTCAGACTAACATTGGCGGCAAAGGCGGCACGCGTATTCCGATCGCCGGGATTGCGGGCGACCAGCAGGCGGCGCTATTCGGTCAGTTGTGCGTGAAAGAAGGGATGGCGAAGAATACCTATGGTACAGGCTGCTTTATGCTGATGAATACCGGTGAGAAAGCGGTGACATCAGAAAACGGCCTGCTTACGACCATCGCCTGTGGCCCGAGCGGAGAAGTAAACTACGCGCTGGAAGGTGCGGTGTTTATGGCGGGTGCATCAATTCAGTGGCTGCGCGATGAGATGAAGCTGATTAGCGACGCCGACGATTCCGAATACTTTGCCACCAAAGTGCAAAACACCAACGGCGTATATGTCGTTCCGGCCTTTACCGGTCTGGGCGCGCCGTACTGGGACCCGTATGCACGCGGGGCAATTTTCGGTCTGACTCGTGGCGTGAACGCCAACCACATCATCCGCGCGACACTTGAATCTATTGCTTATCAGACGCGTGACGTGCTGGAAGCGATGCAAGCCGACTCCGGCATTCGTCTACACGCACTGCGCGTGGACGGTGGCGCAGTGGCGAATAACTTCCTGATGCAGTTCCAGTCCGATATTCTCGGCACGCGCGTTGAGCGTCCAGAAGTTCGCGAGGTTACCGCATTGGGTGCGGCCTATCTTGCTGGTCTGGCGGTTGGCTTCTGGCAGAACCTTGACGAGCTGCAAGAGAAAGCGGTGATTGAACGCGAGTTCCGTCCTGGCATCGAAACCACCGAGCGTAATTACCGTTACGCAGGCTGGAAAAAAGCGGTCAAACGCGCGATGGCGTGGGAAGAACACGACGAGTAATGTCAGGCACCTGAACCGATTGCCTGATGCTGATCGCCTGATGCGACGCTGACGCGTCTTATGAGGCCTACGGGTCGAATACGCATCCGGCATGTCGCAGACTCTGAAACCGTGCGGGGGCAACCCCGCACACATCAATAATCCGCTCCCTCCCCTGTGCTACACTTCGCGCCATTCCTTACTGCTTAGAGTTTGCTATGAGACGAGAACTTGCCATCGAATTTTCCCGCGTCACCGAATCTGCGGCGCTGGCTGGCTACAAATGGTTAGGACGCGGCGATAAAAACACCGCTGACGGCGCAGCGGTTAACGCCATGCGCATTATGCTCAACCAGGTCAACATTGACGGCACCATCGTCATTGGTGAAGGTGAAATCGACGAAGCGCCGATGCTCTACATTGGTGAAAAAGTCGGTACTGGTCGCGGCGACGCGGTGGATATTGCCGTTGATCCGATTGAAGGCACGCGCATGACGGCGATGGGTCAGGCTAACGCGCTGGCGGTGCTGGCAGTAGGCGATAAAGGCTGCTTCCTCAACGCGCCAGATATGTATATGGAAAAGCTGATCGTCGGACCGGGAGCTAAGGGCGTCATCGACCTGAACCTGCCGCTGGCGGATAACCTGCGCAATGTTGCGGCGGCACTCGGCAAGCCATTGAGCGAACTGACGGTAACTATTCTGGCGAAACCGCGACACGATGCGGTTATCGCAGAAATGCAGCAACTCGGCGTGCGCGTGTTTGCTATTCCGGATGGTGACGTTGCGGCCTCAATTCTCACCTGCATGCCTGACAGCGAAGTTGATGTGCTGTACGGCATTGGTGGCGCGCCGGAAGGCGTGGTTTCTGCGGCGGTGATCCGCGCATTAGATGGCGATATGAATGGCCGTCTGCTGGCACGTCATGATGTCAAAGGCGACAACGAAGAAAATCGCCGCATTGGTGAACAGGAACTGGCACGCTGCAAAGCGATGGGCATCGAAGCGGGTAAAGTGTTGCGTCTGGGCGATATGGCGCGCAGCGATAACGTTATCTTTTCCGCAACCGGTATCACCAAAGGCGATCTGCTGGAAGGCATTAGCCGCAAAGGCAATATCGCGACTACCGAAACGCTGCTGATCCGCGGCAAGTCACGCACCATTCGCCGCATTCAGTCCATCCACTATCTGGATCGTAAAGACCCGGATATGCAGGTACACATTCTCTGAGTGATTTGATCGATTGAGCCTTCCAGTCCTTCGGGACTGGAATTTTTTTGTTCGGAGAACGAAGATAAGGCAAGTCAATCAAAACAGGAGAAAAACATGGCTGATTGGGTAACAGGCAAAGTCACTAAAGTGCAGAACTGGACCGACGCCCTGTTTAGTCTCACCGTTCACGCTCCCGTGCTTCCGTTTACCGCCGGGCAATTCACCAAACTTGGCCTTGAAATTGATGGCGAACGCGTTCAGCGCGCCTACTCCTATGTTAACTCGCCCGATAATCCCGATCTGGAGTTTTACCTGGTCACCGTCCCCGATGGCAAATTAAGCCCGCGACTGGCGGCGCTAAAACCGGGTGACGAAGTGCAAGTGGTTAGCGAGGCGGCAGGCTTCTTTGTGCTGGATGAAGTACCGGACTGCGAAACGCTATGGATGCTGGCGACCGGTACGGCGATTGGCCCTTATTTATCGATTCTGCAATTGGGCAAAGATTTAGATCGCTTCAAAAATCTGGTGCTGGTTCACGCCGCACGATATGCCGCCGACTTAAGCTATTTACCACTGATGCAGGAACTGGAAAAACGCTACGGGGGGAAACTGCGCATTCAGACGGTGGTCAGTAGAGAAACGGCTGCGGGTTCGCTCACCGGGCGGATACCGGCGTTAATTGAAAGCGGTGAACTGGAAAACGTGGTTGGCCTGGCAATGGATAAAGAAACCAGCCATGTGATGCTGTGTGGTAATCCGCAAATGGTGCGCGATACGCAACAGCTGCTAAAAGAAACCCGGCAGATGACGAAACATTTACGTCGTCGGCCGGGCCACATGACAGCGGAGCATTACTGGTAAGCGGTTACTTATCGATAAACGGCACGATGAGCAGGTCCGCACTCAACTTATTGATCATCCCGCGGTATGCCGGCATCAAACGGTTGATAAATGAGTGGTGATGACCACAGACAAGGAGGTCGCACTGCTCATTTTGCATAATTTCTAGCAGTGTTTCCGGCATTTCTCCGCGCTCAATACGCAGTTTTGTCTTCGGCCACTGAATATTTTTCGTCAGTTTATACAGCTTGTTATCCGACTTATCTTTCAACAGTTGAAGAATATCTTCTGTTGCAGGGAAGTAAATGCCCGGATACAACTCACTTAAGCCATCATCAATATGAATTAACGTCAGGTGAGCGTCATTATGTCTGGCGAGATCCAGGGCTTTGTTCACCAGTAAGGCATCTTCTTCATTTCCGGAAATTGCCACGCCAATGTGTTTATAAGCCATGTTTAACTCCTTCCTTCTAAAGCGACTCCATCAAGCTAACGAACGCAGGGATAACTCAAAAATAATCATCTCGGCCTGGCATGAGAAGGTGAAGGCCGCATCAAGCTCAACTTGCCCCTCCAGATCCTTAATCTTATAGGCCACACTGGCCCCTTCATCCGCAGAGGATGCAGTGGCGGCAAGCTCTTTCAGTTTGGTCATAAAGGACTCTGCTTCTTCGCGGGTGGCAAAAAAGCGCGAAAACTTACTGGTACAGTTGTCGTTATCAATCACCGTACCGATATCAATCGCACATCCTTTAGTACTGCATTTATCTACGACATCTTTCATAGGGCACCTCTGTATATTCGCCTCTCTGTCGATTACGACTTAAGAATAATGCGCCGTTAAGAGAAGAACAAACAAGTAATGATCTTATGGATTACCATTTTTTTTGATATTGCTTAAGGTGAGGAAATGAGGAGGATTTTCCGGGCATTGTCATATCCTGCGTGGAAATAACGATCCCGGAAAAAAATAGCAATAAGAGATATATTAAAGGTTAATTACTTGATTTATTGTCGGCTTTATACTTCACATCCAGAGTATCTTTGCCAAATTTATTTTCGCCCTGCGTACCGACAAATGCGCCAAGATCAATAAGCATCATCACCAGAATCAACGTCGGGACAAAACGCCCAACCGTCCATTGCCAGACGCCCGGTAAAATCGCCCAGTTACCCGCCAGCAGCATCCACGCTACAATCATCAAAAATGCCCATGCGCCGGAACGCCCGCGATCGTGCAGCCGTTTGACCGTTACTGCCGCTGTCGGCCAAAGTAAGCACACCAGGCAAAACGCGGCGGTCTGGATATCGAGTAAGTTTTTACCTGCCAGTGAGAAAAGCACCAGCATGCCAACGAACCAGAGGCCAATCCAAATCCAGAAATCACGGCGCCCAATACGCCCTTTAAACGAGAATAACCATTGCTGTATGGTCATGTAAGTTCCTTGATGGTTGTCTTTTCCAGGATTCTACCCTTTTGACAAGGGAGACAGATATCGTTTTAATCGGAGTCAGTCATAACAAAAGGTACTGTCGATGAAGCCAGGGTTTGCGCTGTTTTTTCTCTTATGTTCTGCATCAGCCGTTAGCACAACGGTGCATGCACAAACACCAGGTACGGCGACCACTGCGCCCTATCTGCTTGCTGGCGCCCCTACCTTCGACCTCTCCATCAGCCAGTTTCGAGAAAACTTTAACAGCCAGAACCCCAACCTGCCACTGAACGAGTTTCGCGCCATCGACAGCAGCCCCGACAAAGCCAATCTGACTCGCGCCGCCAGTAAAATTAACGAGAACTTGTATGCCTCTACGGCGCTGGAGCGCGGCACTTTAAAAATCAAAAGCATTCAAATTACCTGGCTACCAATCCAGGGACCAGAGCAAAAAGCCGCCAAAGCGAAAGCTCATGAATACATGGCGGCGGTGATCCGCACACTCACCCCGCTGATGACCAAAACACAAAGCCAGAAAAAGTTGCAATCGCTCCTTACTGCGGGGAAAAACAAACGTTATTACACCGAGACAGAAGGCGCACTGCGCTATGTTGTCGCGGACAACGGCGAAAAGGGACTGACCTTCGCTGTTGAACCGATTAAGCTGGCGCTATCTGAATCGCTTGAAGGGTTGAATAAATGACAAAAAGCAAAGCCTTTGTGCGGATGAATCTCTATACTGTTTCACAGACCTGCTGCCCTGCGGGGCGGCCATCTTCCTTTATTCGCTTATAAGCGTGGAGAATTAAAATGCGACATCCTTTAGTGATGGGTAACTGGAAACTGAACGGCAGCCGCCACATGGTTCATGAGCTGGTTTCTAACCTGCGTAAAGAGCTGGCAGGCGTTGCTGGCTGTGCGGTTGCAATCGCACCACCGGAAATGTACATCGATATGGCGAAGCGTGAAGCTGAAGGCAGCCACATCATGCTGGGTGCGCAGAACGTGGATCTGAACCTGTCCGGCGCATTCACCGGTGAAACCTCTGCTGCTATGCTGAAAGACATCGGCGCACAGTACATCATCATCGGCCACTCTGAACGTCGTACTTACCACAAAGAGTCTGACGAACTGATCGCGAAAAAATTCGCGGTGCTGAAAGAGCAGGGTCTGACTCCGGTTCTGTGCATCGGTGAAACCGAAGCTGAAAACGAAGCGGGCAAAACTGAAGAAGTTTGCGCACGTCAGATTGACGCTGTGCTGAAAACTCAGGGTGCTGCGGCATTCGAAGGTGCGGTAATCGCTTACGAACCAGTATGGGCAATCGGTACTGGCAAATCTGCAACTCCGGCTCAGGCACAGGCTGTTCACAAATTCATCCGTGACCACATCGCTAAAGTTGACGCTAACATCGCTGAACAAGTGATCATTCAGTACGGCGGCTCTGTAAACGCGTCTAACGCTGCAGAACTGTTTGCTCAACCAGACATCGACGGCGCGCTGGTTGGCGGTGCTTCTCTGAAAGCTGACGCTTTCGCAGTAATCGTTAAAGCTGCAGAAGCGGCTAAACAGGCTTAAGTCTGACAGGTGCCGGATTTCATATCCGGCACTTACTTTCCTTAACTCTTCGCCTTAACGCAAAATCTCACACTGATGATCCTGAATTTCTTCGGCTGAAGCACGGTTAAGCGTCAGTAGATTTCGTTGTGTCGCCAGCAATACAAATGAGTTATCACTCTGCCGTACCATCGCCAGCCCGTAGCTTCCCATATGTTCCCGCGCCTCAGGCACTTCTTCCGCCAGCATCATAAATGGGCTGCGTTGTACCAGTTCGCTTTCCGTTACCCGACGCGCCAGGTATTCATGCCCGCGCAAACCACCTGGCAGCGGCAACCAGCGGCTGCTGATGTTCGCCAGATTGTTATCCAGCTGTTCGCGCACATCAGGACGAATACAAGAGATATGAATATGAAAATGGTTTTGCGTACGCCCGGTGCGGGAGTTGATCGCCAAAGAAACCGCGCGATCGGGAACCGGCTGGCCGTATTTTTTGCTCATGAAATCACGCGCCTGCCAGGCTAACCAGAAGAAATTAGGCGTTGAAGGATCGGTTAACAATGGACTTTCAGTGCCGTTAATACGATACGTTGGCATCAACAAATATTGCAGAGGACCGTTAAGGTCTTTTAAAACCACGTATCCGGCATTGGGTTTGACTTCCGCACATGGCGAAGGGTTTTGGTTTTGCTGCTGATTGGGTAAACATTGCTCAAGAACTATCTGACGTAACGTGTCCGACTCTGCACCGGTTAATTTCCAGTAACCAATACCGGCAGCCACAACGGCGATAACTATCATCACCAAAAAAAGAAGACCTGCTTTTTTCATCTTTTTTTCCCTGTACCTCAAAGAGATACAAGGGTAACGCAAAATCGTGACAATAAAAAACCCGGTCGCGAGATGCCACCGGGCTGATAATCTTAAAAGTATTAACGTTTACTGATTTGGTCAAACGTACCGCCGTTAGAGAAATGCTCTTTTTGCGCTTTCGTCCAGCCACCGAACTCTTCATCAATGGTGAATAACTTCAGCTTCGGAAAGGCATTTTCATATTTTTTCGCTACCTGAGGATCGCGCGGACGATAGTAGTTTTTAGCCGCAATCTCCTGACCTTCTGGCGAGTAGAGATAGTTCAGATACGCTTCCGCCACCTCTTTGGTGCCTTTTTTCTCCACCACTTTATCGACAACTGACACCGTAGGCTCTGCAAGAATAGACTCGCTCGGCGTGACGATTTCGAATTTATCTTTCCCCAGTTCATTCGCCGCCAGCAGAGCTTCGTTTTCCCAGGCAATCAGCACGTCGCCAATGCCGCGCTCGACAAAGGTATTCGTTGAACCGCGCGCGCCGGAATCCAGCACTTCGACGTTTTTATATAACGACTGCACGAATTCCTGCGCTTTTGCCTGATCGTTGTTGTTGTGATGCAGGGCATATCCCCAGGCTGCCAGGTAGTTCCAGCGAGCACCACCAGAGCTTTTCGGGTTCGGGGTGATCACCGAAACTCCGGGCTTAATCAAATCGTTCCAGTCGTGAATCTGCTTCGGATTACCCTTACGCACCAGGAAGACAATGGTAGAAGTATAAGGTGCGGAGTTATCCGGCAGACGCTTGATCCACGCTTTATCAATACGGCCACGTTCAGCAATGGCATCCACATCATAGGCTAACGCCAGCGTGACGACATCAGCTTCTATGCCATTGATTACCGACGTCGCCTGTTTACCCGAACCGCCGTGCGACTGGCGAATCACCACATTATCGCCAGTTTGCTGTTTCCAGTGGGCGCTGAAGGCTTTGTTGTACTGTTCGTACAGTTCGCGCGTTGGATCATACGAAACGTTAAGAAGCTGAATATCCTTTGCCATCACGCTGGTCGCTGCCAGCAAAAATGTTAACCCTACGCCCCACTTGTTCATCGCCCGGCTCTCTTATGTTGTGTTGTGATAAGCAAAGCGTGCCAGAAGGTGAACCAAACATTAAAGAATAAAAAAAGATTGGCTATAACTTGCGGGTATATGTTGAAGAGTTAAAAAGGCGGAATGAATCCGCCCCATATTGCTGACAAAGTGCGCTTTGTTCATGCCGGATGCGGCATGAACGCCTTATCCGGCCTACAAAAGCTTGCAAACTCAATAGATTGCAGAATTTATGTAGGCCTGATAAGCGAAGCGCATCAGGCATTTTTGCCTCTGTCATCGGTTTCAGGCTAAAGAAATCTGCCTTTTTCCGAAATCATTAATACAGTTTTTTCGCGCAGTCCAGCCAGTCACCTTTGAACGGACGCTTCATGTTTTCGATAGCATCGATGATGTCATGGTGAACCAGTTGTTCGTTCTGAATACCTACGCAACGACCACCGTAGCCTGCCAGCAGCAGATCGATAGCGTAAGCGCCCATACGGGAAGCCAGAATACGGTCGTAAGGTACCGGGGAACCACCACGCTGGATGTGGCCCAGCACAGTTGCGCGGGTTTCACGGCCAGTTTCTTTTTCGATGAAATGAGCCAGCTCGTCGACGTCACACATATGTTCAGTGATCGCCACAATCGCGTGTTTTTTACCTTTCGCGATACCGGCTTTGATTTCGTTTACCAGATCGTCACGACTGAATTCAACTTCCGGAACCACAACGAATTCACAGCCACCAGCAATAGCCGCAGCCAGAGTCAGATCGCCACAGTAGCGGCCCATCACTTCCACCACGGAAATACGTTGGTGAGAAGAAGAGGTGTCACGCAGACGGTCGATGGCTTCAACAACAGTGCTCAACGCAGTGAAGAAACCAATGGTGTAGTCAGTACCTTTGATGTCGTTGTCGATAGTGCCCGGCAGACCGATGCACGGGAAGCCCATTTCGGTCAGACGCATTGCACCCATGTAGGAACCGTCACCGCCGATAACCACCAGCGCGTCGATACCACGTTTTTTCAGGTTTTCGATAGCCACGGCGCGGATGTTCTCGTCGCGGAATTCCGGGAAGCGTGCAGAACCGAGGAATGTACCACCACGGTTGATCATGTCAGACACGCTGTAACGGTCTAGCTGTACCATACGGTCTTCATACAGACCCAGATAGCCGTCATAAATGCCCATTACTTCCAGACCTTCTGTCAGCGCAGAACGAACAACCCCGCGAATTGCGGCGTTCATGCCTGGCGCATCACCGCCGCTTGTCAACACACCGATTTTCTTAATCATGACTACCTCTGAACTTTGGAATGCAAAATGAAATCTGTTGCCGGAAGTCTTCTTGCACATCGAAGTGATCCAACGAATGTACAAATAGTATAACAATCACTTCCTGCTGAATTGATTCAGGTCAGGCCAAATGGCGGTATTTTATACACAAAATGCGGGTCTGGCTCTCTTTTGTACGGATTATGAAAGCGTAGACCGTTTACTCTCCCTGGGTACGACAGAACAAGGATCCTGATGGATAATCACATCTGAACCCGGAAAACGCCGTAAAATAGCCTGCTCTACCTGATCCGCCACCATATGTGCCTGAACCAAAGGCAGAGAGTCCTCCATTTCCAAATGAATCTGAATAAAGCGAGTCGGCCCTGACTGCCGCGTGCGAAGATCGTGAGCGCCGCTAACTCCCGGCCAGGAAGTCACGATATCAATAATTTCCTGTCGTTCGCCATCGGGCAGCGCGCGATCCAATAATGACTGGACCGCCTCATACCCCATGCGTAACGCGCTATATAAAATATAGATGCCGATTCCCAAAGCAAACAGGGCATCAGCACGATGCCAACCATACCAGGACAATCCCAGCGCCAGCAAAATCGCGCCGTTCATCATAACATCAGACTGATAATGTAGCATATCTGCCCGCACTGCCTGGCTTTGCGTCCGGCGAACGACCCAACGCTGAAACGAGACAAGGATAATCGTACAAATTAGCGCCACAATAGTCACGATAACCCCAACACCCGGGTCTTTCATCGGTGTCGGAGAAACCAAATGCTGAATACCGGTCAAAAACAGGAACAGCGCGGAACCGGAGATAAACATACTTTGCGCCAGCGCGGCGAGCGACTCAGCTTTACCGTGACCAAAGGAGTGATTATCGTCGGCAGGTTGCAGTGAGTAACGCACGACCAATAAGTTAGTTAAGGACGCGCCGATATCCACCAGCGAATCTACCAGCGCAGCGAGAATACTCACTGATCCGGTATACCACCATGCAAAAATTTTAATCAGTAATAACAGCGAAGCCATCGCCGTTGCAGCGATCGCTGCCCGACTGACCAGCTGCCCATAAGATTGATTCATAAATACTCCCGCTATCAACTGACGGTAGTATAACGGATGCAAATCATCTGCAATGCATCAAGTAACAGGCAAATTGAGGATAAAAAAAACCCCCACATCATGTGGGGGAAGACAGGGATGGTGTCTATGGCAAGGAAAACAGGGTTTACTACTGGGAACGTGAGTTGCTACTACTCAATAGCTTCAACGATGAACTTTTTTGCCATTGCGTCACGTCGCGCAACTGCTCCATTCGTTGTTGATGTTTCTCGTTTAAAACCGCTTGCTGCTCCGGCGTTAACAGGTGATACATTTGGTTGCGGACTTTTGCCATCTCAACCTGGCGAGCGATTTGTTCTTTCGCCATTTTTTCTGCCTGAGCGCGCACAGCGTTTTCATCAAAATTTTCTGCGGTGACAAGGCGATGCATTGTCTCCATTTCGCTAACATTAACAGGAGGCTGTTCGTGCCGGGCCTGTTGCATAAGATCTCGCATCTGCTGACGCTGATGTTCGGTTAAACTTATGCCGTCGAACATATGGCTCTGCGTACTGCGCTGCGTAAGTTCTTCGCCCGGATGCCAGTTATCGCCTGAACCGACTTCAGCAGCGTGGCTTAATGAACTGACTGCCAGCGTTGAGGCCATGACGGCAACGGTAACTATGCGCATCATTTGCTCCCAAAATCTTTCTGTCGCGATTCAACGATAGAGAGTTTACGATTCAGGCTGCAAACATGCGTCAGGGGGTGTAAAACAACGTAAAGTCATGGATTAGCGACGTCTGATGACGTAATTTCTGCCTCGGAGGTATTTAAACAATGAATAAAATCCTGTTAGTTGATGATGACCGAGAGCTGACTTCCCTGTTAAAGGAGCTGCTCGAGATGGAAGGCTTCAACGTGATTGTTGCCCACGACGGGGAACAGGCGCTTGATCTTCTGGACGACAGCATTGATTTACTTTTGCTTGATGTGATGATGCCGAAGAAAAATGGTATCGATACGCTGAAAGCACTTCGCCAGACACACCAGACGCCAGTCATTATGTTGACGGCTCGCGGCAGTGAACTTGATCGCGTCCTCGGCCTTGAACTGGGTGCAGATGACTATCTCCCGAAACCATTTAACGATCGTGAACTGGTTGCGCGTATTCGCGCGATCCTGCGCCGTTCGCACTGGAGCGAGCAACAGCAGAACAGCGATAACGGTTCGCCGACGCTGGAAGTTGACGCCTTAGTGCTGAATCCAGGCCGTCAGGAAGCCAGCTTCGACGGGCAAACACTGGAGTTAACCGGTACTGAATTTACTCTGCTCTACCTACTGGCGCAGCATCTGGGTCAGGTGGTTTCTCGCGAGCATTTAAGTCAGGAAGTACTGGGCAAACGCCTGACGCCTTTCGACCGTGCTATCGATATGCATATTTCCAACCTGCGTCGTAAGCTGCCGGATCGTAAAGACGGTCATCCGTGGTTTAAAACATTGCGTGGTCGCGGCTATCTGATGGTTTCCGCTTCATGATAGGCAGTTTAACCGCGCGCATCTTCGCCATCTTCTGGCTGACGCTGGCGCTGGTGTTGATGTTGGTTTTAATGTTACCCAAGCTCGATTCACGCCAGATGACCGAGCTTCTGGATAGCGAACAGCGTCAGGGGCTGATGATTGAGCAGCATGTCGAAGCGGAACTGGCGAACGATCCACCCAACGATTTAATGTGGTGGCGTCGCCTGTTCCGAGCCATTGATAAGTGGGCGCCGCCAGGCCAGCGTTTATTACTGGTGACCACAGAAGGCCGCGTGATCGGCGCTGAACGCAGCGAAATGCAGATCATTCGCAACTTTATTGGACAAGCAGATAACGCCGATCATCCGCAGAAGAAAAAGTATGGCCGCGTGGAACTGGTCGGTCCGTTCTCCGTGCGTGATGGCGAAGATAATTACCAGCTTTATCTGATTCGTCCGGCCAGCAGTTCTCAATCCGATTTCATCAACTTACTGTTTGACCGCCCGCTATTACTGCTGATTGTCACCATGTTGGTCAGTACGCCGCTGCTGTTGTGGTTGGCCTGGAGTCTGGCAAAACCGGCACGTAAGCTGAAAAACGCTGCCGATGAAGTTGCCCAGGGGAACTTACGCCAGCATCCGGAACTGGAAGCGGGGCCACAAGAATTTCTTGCCGCAGGTGCCAGTTTTAACCAGATGGTGACCGCGCTGGAACGTATGATGACCTCCCAGCAGCGCCTGCTTTCTGATATCTCTCACGAGCTGCGCACGCCATTGACGCGTCTGCAACTGGGTACGGCGTTACTGCGTCGCCGTAGTGGTGAAAGCAAGGAACTGGAGCGTATTGAAACCGAAGCCCAGCGTCTGGACAGCATGATCAACGACCTGTTGGTGATGTCACGTAATCAGCAGAAAAACGCGCTGGTGAGCGAGACAATCAAAGCCAACCAGCTGTGGAACGAAGTGCTGGATAACGCGGCGTTCGAAGCGGAGCAAATGGGCAAATCGTTTACCGTTAACTTCCCGCCGGGGCCGTGGCCGCTGTACGGCAACCCGAATGCCCTGGAAAGTGCGCTGGAAAACATTGTTCGTAATGCTCTGCGTTATTCCCATACGAAGATCGAAGTAGGCTTCGCGGTAGATAAAGACGGTATCACCATTACGGTGGATGATGATGGTCCTGGCGTTAGCCCGGAAGATCGCGAACAAATTTTCCGTCCGTTCTATCGTACCGATGAAGCTCGCGATCGTGAATCTGGCGGTACGGGTCTGGGGCTGGCGATTGTCGAAACCGCCATCCAGCAGCACCGTGGTTGGGTGAAAGCCGAAGACAGCCCGCTGGGCGGTTTGCGGCTGGTGATTTGGCTGCCGCTGTATAAGCGGAGTTAAACACCGCGCAGGACGGATAAAGCGTTTACGCCGCATCCGGCGTTTGAGCAGGATGCCTGATGCGACGCTGATCGCGTCTTATCAGTCATACAATATCTGCTGAAATTCTTGCTTTTGTAGGACGGATAAGGTGTTTACGCCGCATCCGGCATTTGAGCAGAATGCCTGATGCGACGCTGGTCGCGTCTTATCAGGCCTACAACATCTGCTGAAATTATTGCTTTTGTAGGACGGATAAGGCGTTTACGCCGCATCCGGCATTTGAGCAGAATGCCTGATGCGGCGCTGATAGCGTCTTATCAGGCCTACTCTCTGGGAATTATTTCCCCCACAACCGCCGTGAATTATCTTCAATCTTGCCGCTAAGTCGGCGCTTCTGCATCGTTCGCGTCCAGCTTTTCGATAGCCCAGCGGCAGAAAGCAAACGGTGATACTGCTCATCATCAAACGGCATATGCCATGCGATGGCGACAGCCTCTTGCACGGTCACATCGCTAACGCGGGAAACCAGCTCAAGCGGCGCATCAGCAGATACCTGCCCCGGCGCAATCACGCTATACAGCCAGCCGACTTTACCCGTGTTTTGCATCAACTGCGCTATATCACTGATATCAAAGTGGTAATTGAGTTTGTAGCACGGAGAGCGCGGCTGGGTGACCTGAATCAACGCCTCTCCCCAGCGGAAAATATCACCTATAAAAACATTGCTTTCCGTCAGGCCATCGGTTGAGAGGTTTTCGCCAAAAGCTGGCGCAACAAACAAATCTGCCTGTTCCGGAAATTCCCGCGCCCAGTAGAGATAATGCTCGCGAGGATAATGGCACAGCGCCCTGTCCGGCCCACCGTGAACTATTTTCTCCGCTTGCTCGTCACCTTCCAGACCCAGTTCTGTCAGCATCAACTCACCATCGACCTGGACTTTCGCAATCGCGCTGGGTTTGCTTTCGGGATAAGCCTGTATTTTGCCTGTGTATACATCAACCGGATATCGCATCTGTTCCCTCTCCACCGAGAAATTTCCCCATTAGACCATATTTATTTTACGTCAGGCGCGCAAAATGAGAGCACGGTTCACATGACGACGTCTTAGAAATGTTATCAATGAGATGAATTTGAAACACCATTTCATTATCAGGAGTGTACAACGTGACCGAGCAAATACAGTTTTCTGGCGTCTGGTGTCCTTCCATCACACCGATGGATAAAGACGGGAATGTAGACCTTAACGGACTGAAGCAGCATCTGCAGCGACTCACTGACGCTAACATCGATGTGATATTGCTAATGGGAAGCATTGGTGAGTTTGCTTCCTTCACCCTGGAAGAGAGGCTCATGCTTATTCGCGAAGCGCGTTCCATGAGCACATTAAAAATGGTGGCCAACGTCTCGTCCACCTGCACACATGATGTACTGGTGATGGCGCAAGAAGCGTATCGCGTTGGGTACGATGCGGTGATGATCCTCCCGCCTTACTACTACGGCCAGACGGCGAAGCAATTATTAAGCTATTTCCGCCATCTGGGTCGCGAATTACAGGGCAAATGGTTCGCATATAACTTCCCGGCGCGGACCGGTTGTGATTTAACCCCAGACCTGGTTGCCACACTGGCGAGTGAGTTTCCTGAGTTTGCAGGAATTAAAGATACCGTCGATTGCCAGTCACACACCCGCAGCATGATTCAGGCAACTCAGGCTGTGCGTCCTGATTTTGCGGTGCTTTCGGGGTATGACGAATATTTCATTCCTAATCTGCTGGCCGGTGGCGCGGGGATAATCTCTGGCTTAAATAACGTCATGCCGGAGCTGTTTGTTGAAGCACGCGAAGCCTTCAAGAATGGCAATCTCGCTGCCCTACATGAAATTCAGCAACAGATCGGCACTTATATGTCCATCTACGCCATCGGTGAGGATTTTGTCACCACCATTAAGACGGTGGTATCACGTAAGTTTGGTTACTGCACAGGAGTGTCGCGCAATGTCGGTGGAGAGTTAACAGAAAGCGAATGTCGGACGATTGATGAGGTGTTTGTTATTTAAGGTAAAACGCCGGATGAACGTCAATTCATCCGGCGATAATATGGCATAAGAGAGATTATTTCACCGTCCCCAGAATTTCGATCTTCGCCACTCTGGCTTTGGCTTTACGTGACCAGACAGAGGTAAGAATTGGCACCAGAATCGAAGTCACAATTACCGCCGTCGCCACCAACGAAGTTGCCGCAGGCGCCATCGGTTTAAAAGCCGGGATCATTTCCGCAATCAGTACCGGCGTAGCCACCGCGGCCCCGGCTGAACTGGAGGCGGCAATTCCGGCAGTGCCATCGCCACCACCAATCAATTTATCGGCAATAATCAACGGAATACCGGTCACGATAATCACCGCCACGCCCAACAGGATCCCCAACAAACCTGTCTGGGCAATCACAGTTAAATCAATGGTATTGCCCAGCGCGAAGGCAAAGAACGGAATCAGCGTCTGCACCGCTTTGCTGAAAAACTCGCGCAATTCAGGATCAAGGTTCCCCAGTGCGAAGCCCACCAGGAACGGCAACACTGCGCCAACGAAAACATGCGGCTCAAACGAAGCAATCCCGGCGGTTCCCAGAATAATCATCGTCATTAGCGGACCAGATTCCAGCGACATCAACACAAATGCCCCGGCCTCTTCTTTGGTGCCGTACTGCTGCATGATAGAGGCATACAGACCGCCGTTGGTCATGTCCATTGCCGCCACCAGCGCCAGCGTTGAAAGCCCGGCAAAGAATCCAACTTCGACACCGTGCTCAGGAATAATGCGCGAAGCAATTGCCGCAACCACCCACGCAACGGCAATTTTGGTTACCACCAGCGTACCGGATTTACGCAACACTGTTCCCGTCGCGCTTAATTTGATAGACGCCCCCATGCAGAAAAACCACACCGCCAGAATAGGCACCGTGCCGGTAATCATCCCGTTGGTGAATGATCCAAAATATTTCCCCGCCCCCGGCGAGAAGGTGTGACACAGTGCGCCAAGGAACAGCGGGATGAGCATCATCCCCCCCGGGATTTTCTCTATCGTGCGTTTTATCTGCATTTTCATCACCTGTTGGCATATTTTTATAGGCTGATGCGAAGTTCCTTAACGGAGCATCAGTGTTGATGGAAATGAAGATAGACATTCAACAGAGCAATAAAAGTGATCAAAACCACATCAATTGAAACGTTGTTTTAATTTTATAGGATCATTGTTTTTATTTTGAAATTGATCACAAAAAAACCACCGCTATGTGCGATGGTTTGTTTTTTATGCTGGCAAACGGCGTAAACGCCTCATTGCAGCAGGCAATATGCGATTATTTTTTCGCCGCGAAACGCGCCGCAGCTTCATCCCAGTTCACTACGTTCCAGAACTCTTTGATGTAGTCCGGACGACGGTTCTGGAATTTCAGGTAGTAAGCGTGTTCCCACACATCCAGGCCCACAATCGGGAAACCGGAAGCGCCAGAAATGGCTTCGCCCATCAGCGGGGAGTCCTGATTAGCAGTAGAAACCACCGCCAGTTTATCGCCTTTTTGCACCAGCCATGCCCAGCCGGAACCAAAGCGGGAAGCTGCCGCTTTCTCAAATTCTGCTTTGAAGTTATCAACGGAACCGAAATCACGTTCGATAGCCGCTTTCAGATCGCCCTGCAGGGTGGTGCCTTTTTTCAGACCTTTCCAGAACAGGCTGTGGTTAGCGTGACCGCCAGCGTTGTTGCGCAGAACGGTTTTTTTGTCTGCTGGCAGCTGGTCCAGTTTGGTGATCAGCTCTTCAACCGGCAGGTTGGCAAATTCTGGCAGGCTTTCCAGCGCCGCATTGGCGTTGTTGACGTAGGCCTGATGGTGTTTGGTGTGGTGGATTTCCATGGTCTGCTTATCGAAGTGCGGTTCCAGGGCATCGTAAGCATACGGCAGGGATGGCAGGGTATAGCTCATATTCATCTCCAGTATTGTCGGGCGGCCGATTGTTAATGCCGCGTAAGCAGTTGGTTCATTATAGTTAATTAAATGATATTGAAAATGATTATCAATGCCGTACTTTTCGTAAGGATATGGTTTTGCAGGAAAATGCCTGAGATGTGAGCCAAATCACCCACTTAATGCCGTGATTGCCAGTAAATCGGCAACGGCGGCAACAGGCGAAAGGTTAATCGACTGCACAATTTTTACACTCATCTCGTCGGAGATGTGACGCGACGAAAAATGATGAGGATAAAAGAATGAGTAACGCGATTACGATGGGGATTTTTTGGCATTTGATCGGCGCGGCCAGTGCAGCCTGTTTTTACGCTCCGTTCAAAAAAGTAAAAAAATGGTCATGGGAAACCATGTGGTCAGTCGGTGGGATTGTTTCGTGGATTATTCTGCCGTGGGCCATCAGCGCCCTGTTACTACCGAATTTCTGGGCGTATTACAGCTCGTTTAGTCTCTCTACCCTGCTGCCTGTTTTTCTGTTCGGCGCGATGTGGGGGGCAAACATACTCCGCAAAACCTTTGTGATGCAGGTAAACCCCGATGCTCACGCAGAGTATCAGCGTCGGCATAACCCGATCTGGCCGGAACTGGAAGCTGTATTGAAATCCCACGGCGCGCATAACTACGCCATCTATCTCGATAAAGCGCGAAATTTGCTGTTTGCCACGGTAGAGATTGAATCTGAAGAATGGTGGAATGCGGTTGCCAGCACTGAAGTCTGCCAACGTTGGAGGAAGCATATGCAGGACGTGATGCCCGCTAATCCGGATAACAGCCCGGTCAGTAGCGAGCTGCAAGACGTGTTTTACATGGCATAATCCACTGCGGTGCCGGATCCCCCTCAGACACCGCGATGACAATTGATTAATATAGATTTCGCTGACGCAATTTATCCAACATCTCCCGGGTCAATTAAAAACGCCAACTCACTCCGGTGACAAAAGTAAAACTTTCATTACGGTCAATCATTGGGCTGTTAGTGATCTCTTCCGGCAGCTCGCTGTATCCGGCACTCGCCATTAATACGACGTGTTCTCCGATGGGGTATTTTGCCGTCAGGCTGACATAAGGCACCCAGGCATCTTGCGCGGTATAACTCGCCAGACCGCTGCGACGAGACTCGCTCTCTGAAATGCCATAGTAATAGTCACTGAAATTCTCGTCATAATAGAGAACGCCAAGAGCAGGTGTCAGCGACAGGCGACCTATCTGCATTTTGTGGAATAACGATAACTCACCCACCCAACCGTTACTGTTATCCAGAACATCAGCCGCCGCAGAAGCTTTCACGGTCCCCCAACGCTCATGGTGATACCAGGCAACACCCGCCATTGCCGTGCTGTCACGCTTATCGAGTTGTTGCATAGCATGGTCGTCATTATCAGCAGGATCAAATTCCAGTGGCATCCAGGATGCCGTCAGGCTAAGTTCATTTTTTTCACTTTGCGACAGAATAAAACCTAACGTGGTCTGGCGGACATAAAAAGAATCGCTCTCATAACTGATCAGCGGAATTGCTTTGGTATTTTCATTATAACCGCGATAAGGCGATTCATTATAAACTGCGCCAGTACCAACGGATAATTCTGCAGCAGTTGCACTTGCCATAAAAGGCATAAAAAATAACGCCACAATATTTCGGTTAATTAACATGTCCGACATTCCATTTTAAATTAAGATAAAAAAGAGTCGGCATAGTAATGCTTACAATTTCTCCGGTGCAAGATTCATATTTATATAGTAATATATAAAATTATATATAAATTGGACTGTTGCGATGACAAAATTACAACTCAAGTACCGGGAGTTAAAAATTATCTCGGTAATCGCTGCCAGTGAAAATATCAGCCATGCAGCTACCGTGCTTGGCATCGCGCAGGCCAATGTCAGTAAATATCTTGCTGATTTTGAATCAAAAGTGGGTTTAAAAGTCTTTGACAGAACCACACGGCAACTAATGCTGACGCCTTTTGGCGCCGCACTATTACCGTACATTAATGATATGCTCGACAGAAACGAGCAGCTTAATAATTTTATTGCAGATTATAAGCATGAGAAACGTGGTCGGGTTACCATCTACGCACCAACTGGCATTATTACCTATTTATCCAAACACGTTATCGACAAAATTAAAGATATCGGTGAAATCACCTTATCGCTAAAAACCTGCAATCTTGAGCGCAACGCTTTTTATGAAGGCGTCGAATTTCCCGATGATTGTGATATTTTAATCAGCTACGCGCCACCAAAAGATGAATCGCTGGTTGCCAGTTTTATTACGCAATATGCAGTAACCGCCTATGCCAGCCAAACTTATCTTGAGAAACATCCCATTAGCCAACCAGACGAACTTGAACATCACTCCTGTATTTTGATCGATTCGATGATGATCGATGACGCGAATATCTGGCGCTTCAACGTCGCCGGAAGTAAAGAAGTGCGTGATTATCGTGTTACGGGAAATTACGTCTGCGACAATACTCAGTCGGCGCTGGAGCTGGCGCGAAATCACCTGGGGATTGTGTTTGCGCCAGACAAAAGTGTGCAGAGCGACCTGCAAGACGGCACGCTGATCCCCTGTTTCCAGCAACCGTATGAATGGTGGCTGGATCTGGTGGCTATCTTCCGTAAACGGGAATACCAGCCCTGGCGGGTCCAGTATGTGTTGGACGAGATGCTGCGTGAAATTCGCCACCAGCTTGCTCAGTCGCAGCAACTGCGGCCTGAACAAGCGGCGGAAAGCAAAGATTAATGGTCGAGATAAAGGTAATGCACCCAGCTGGTCATGCGTAACAGCACTTTGCGCATGACCGAAACATGGCTGAAATGATCGGAATAGACCGCCACCTGGGCGTAAATACCGTCTGGTAATGCGCTCAAATCAATATGCTCATCCAGCTCAATGGTCGCGATAACGCCATCAGAACCTGGTGCTGTATTTAAGGACTGTAAAGTGCCGGTCGACTGATAAGCCCCTCCGGGAACGGCTGGACTGATGGCTGCCAGCTTACCACTGAAGACCTTACCTGGCAGGGCATTAAACACCACTTCCGCATCATCGCCGGGGGCCAGGCGCAGCAAGGAGTTCTGGCGGAACTGTGCCACGATTTGTCGTTTCTGATCGGGTATAAACACCATTACCGGACGCAGCGGCAGCGACGCGGCATACGTTCCTGGACGAATCAGTACCTGAGTCACGTAACCGTCGCTCGGCGCACGCACTACCGTCTGCTCAAGGTTATATTTTGCTTCCGCAAGCTGCGCTTTCAGGCTGGCGATTTGAGAATGCTCCCCCAATACCAGGCTGTCGAGTTGGCTCTGGATCTGTTTTTGTTCCGCCGCCGATGACTTCACTGAGGCTTCCTGCGCCAGATAATTTTGCCGCGCCACATCGATATCCCGTTCTGAAAACGGGTTTACTTTCGCCTGACTGCCGCGTGCGTAACGCTGGTACTCTTTAGCAAATTTATCCCGTGTAACCTTTGCCTGCTGGGTATTCGCCACCATCTCATCTAACTCTGCACCCAATGCCCGCTGCTTATGTTCTGCGGTGACGATATCCGCCATCAGCCGATCTACTCGTGCCTGATAACGCGTCGGGTCCAGTCGGAATAGCACCTCACCTTTTTTAATCAGCGTATTTTTCTTATCCGTCACTTCAATTACTACACCCGTCACCTGCGGAACAACCGGAATGGAAATAACTGCTTTTTGCGCTTTAAAGGTATATGGATGGTTATAGTTCATTAATAGAATTAAGCCACTGACAATAAATATGCCGCCCAGTGCCGCAGTAGGGACAGTCCATTTATTCACGGGAATTTTAAAAATCTTAAACATTGCCCATGCGAAAGCCACATAGGTCAAAATAATCAGTAAATCCATAAATATTACTCGGCAGAAGGGGCTTTCATATCAGCGAGCTGTTTCTCCAGCCCGGCAATACGCTGTTGCAGTTGTATAATGGATGAATCATGACTTTGCATTCCCCATCCCCGCTCCGGGCGGTAAAGCGTGGCCCAAATCCACAAAAAGGGCCAGATAACGTGCAGCGTAAACAAACTCACCCAACCGGCAACATGAATGGCATCGGCATGAGGATGGTTGCGTTTTTTCGCAATCAGGTAGGGAATATCATGTAAAATAATAATCCCATAGAAGATCACCAGGAATACAAAAATAAGCACTCCCAGTGCAAAATAATCCAGGAACATATTTCCCTCAGAGAATATAAAAAAGAACAATTAACACATATTATGAAATGCAATAATGCAGTGCAATTTACTTATTTATATAACGGCATATTGTTTTATATATACTTTCTGAAATGTGCTGTCTGGCTTTTCAACAGTACGAGGCTTATCATATTGAAATAATGGAATTATTGGCCAAACTTATGAATAACACCAGCAACACATCTACAGTGCAGCTTAAACGTATTAAACCATCAATTATCTACCGTTTATTGCTGATTGGCCTCGGTACGCCATTGGTTATCTACGGCCTGGTTTGCGGTATTTTAGGCATGTTTGGCTACGACCAGGTGAGATGGAACGACACCGTGATACACGGCCTACTGGCCCTGCCTGCGGGATTGCTTGCAGGCCTGTCAGTCAGTGTGTTCCTCACCGTACTGATTGGCACCATCGCTTGTTTTGGTCTGTGGTTGTACAGCCTGGTTCGCCCGCTCACTATCGAAACGCGAGATTAAACGCCGGGCAGCTTCCGCCAGAAACGCACTTCTGTTGGCGTAATCAGGATTATTGCGCACGTAGGTTTCAATTGACGCATAAATAAAGCGCAGATTGTAACAACGTGCGCTTTGTTTATGCCGGATGCGGCGTGTACGCCTTATCCGGCCTACGCCGTAGGCATGATAAGACGCGTAAGCGTCGCATCAGGCAATGAATACCCGATGCGACCAGCTTCTTACATCAGAACAGCCCCAACGGTTTATCCGAGTAGCTCACCAGTAGGCACTTGGTTTGCTGATAATGTTCCAGCATCATCTTATGGGTTTCGCGCCCGATGCCCGACTGTTTGTAGCCGCCAAACGCTGCGTGTGCCGGGTAGGCATGATAACAGTTGGTCCACACGCGCCCAGCCTGAATGCCGCGCCCCATCTTATAGGCAAGATTGCCGTTACGACTCCAGACGCCTGCGCCCAAACCATATTGTGTATCGTTCGCCAGCTCCAGCGCCTCATCCATCGTTTTGAAGGTGGTTACCGCCAGCACCGGGCCAAAAATTTCTTCCTGGAACACACGCATATTGTTCTGACCAAACAGGATTGTCGGTTCAAGGTAGTAGCCGTCTTTCAACTCACCTTCCAGCAGCTTACGCCGCCCGCCGGTGAGCACGTCTGCGCCCTCTTTTTTACCGATATCAATGTAATTGAGGATAGTTTCCAGTTGCCCATGAGATACCTGCGCGCCCATTTGCGTCACGCTGTCGAGCGGGTTACCGCTACGAATACCTTCAACACGGCGGATGGCGCGTTCCATAAAGCGTTCATAGATAGACTCCTGCACTAAAGCACGGCTTGGACAGGTACAGACTTCGCCCTGGTTAAAGGCAAATAGTGCAAAGCCTTCCAGCGCTTTATCGAAAAAGGCATCTTCTTCATCCATCACGTCAGCAAAGAAGATATTTGGCGACTTGCCGCCCAGCTCCAGCGTCACCGGAATAATATTTTGCGTGGCGTACTGCATAATCTGCTGGCCCACTTCCGTTGAGCCGGTAAATGCCACTTTGGCAATACGTTTTGAGGTCGCCAGATATTCGCCAATTTCGCCGCCCGCACCGTTTACCACGTTCACCACGCCTGGCGGCAGTAAATCACCAACGATCTCCATTAGCAGCAGTACAGAAAGCGGAGTGAGTCGTGCGGGTTTCAGCACCACGCAGTTGCCCGCCGCCAGCGCGGGCGCCATTTTCCAGCTCGCCATCAGCAACGGGAAGTTCCACGGGATAATCTGCCCCACCACGCCTAACGGTTCGTGGAAGTGATAAGCCACAGTTTCGCTATCGACTTCACTGATCCCACCTTCCTGCGCCCGAATACACGAGGCGAAATAGCGGAAATGGTCAATCGCCAGCGGCACATCGGCAGCACTGGTTTCGCGGATGGGCTTGCCGTTATCCCAGGTTTCTGCCGTCGCTAACAGCTCGAGGTTTTGTTCCATTCGATCCGCAATCTTAAACAGAATCGCCGCGCGATCCTGCACCGAGGTATGCGCCCATTTGTCTTTCACTTTATGCGCGGCATCCAGCGCCAGATCGATGTCGCGTTTGCCCGAAGACGCCACTTCGCACAGTAGCTGCCCGGTCACCGGCGTCAGGTTCTGGTAATACTCGCCGTCGGCGGGCGCGACCCATTCGCCGCCGATAAAGTTGTCATAGCGGGCTTTTAACTTGAGGGGGAAACCATACTCGCCGGGCTTAATCTGTGCTGAAGGGGGATTGTTGGTCATGGTAGTCTCCTTGCGGTGTGAGGTATAACAAGGGTAGACGTGACTGGCGAAATCTTCGCCAGCCGGTGACAGCTTTACGACGGCAATCACGAATTTACGGGCAAGGACTACAGAGATAGTTTCAGCAAAACGACTGACAACACGTCAGCCGTTACGAGAAGGTAATTACATCGCAGCGCGATAAATCGCCACAATTTCTTCGTGAGTTGCCTGAATCGGGTTAGTAAATCCGCAGGCATCTTTCAGGGCATTGGTCGCCAGTACCGCGAAATCTTCTTCTTTCACGTTCAGGTCCCGCAGACCTGCCGGAATATCGACTTTCTTCGCCAGTTCGCGGATAGCGTTAATGCAGGCTTCTGCACCTTCCGCGTCGTTTTTACCTGTCACATTCACACCCATCGCGGCAGCGCAGTCACGCAGACGTGCGGCGGCTACTTTGCTGTTGAATACCTGAACGTGCGGCAGCAGAACGGCGTTACATACACCGTGCGGCAGATTGTAGAAACCGCCTAACTGATGCGCCATCGCATGAACATAACCCAGGGACGCATTGTTGAACGCCATACCGGCGAGGAACTGGGCATAAGCCATCGCTTCGCGCGCTTTCGCATTGCTGCCATCTTCTACGGCTAACGGCAGGTTTTCGGCAATCATGGTCACGGCTTTCAGTGCACAAGCGTCAGTGATCGGCGTTGCGGCAATAGACACATACGCTTCGATAGCGTGTGTTAAGGCATCCATACCCGTTGCGGCAGTCAGCGACTTCGGCATTCCGATCATCAGAGAGGAGTCATTAACAGAAAGCAGCGGAGTCACGTGCTTATCCACAATCGCCATTTTGATGTGACGCGCTTCGTCAGTGATGATGCAGAAGCGGGTCATTTCAGACGCAGTACCCGCTGTGGTGTTAATGGCGATCATCGGCAACTGCGGTTTTGCAGAGCGGTCAACGCCTTCGTAATCGCGAATATCACCACCGTTGGCTGCCACCAGCGCAATGCCTTTCGCACAGTCGTGCGGGGAACCACCACCTAAAGAAATCACGCTATCGCAATTATTTTCTTTCAGTAGTTTCAGGCCTGCGGCGACGTTTTCTGTGGTTGGATTAGGCTGAGTGCCATCATAAATAACGCTAAAAATATCGCGTTCCTGTAAGGCTTTTTGCACATCACCCGCCATGCCTAATTTCGTCAACATATTGTCAGTGACAATCAATGTACGGGTAAATCCATAGTCTGCCATCATATTCATTGCATCATTCAATGAATCAGCACCGATGACATTCACAGAAGGAATAAAAAAGGTTGAAGCTGCCATAAAACACTCCTGGAAGAGTAAAAAGGGCTGGCAGCTTACAGAGGAATTTCATTCGAAAATATGATCGATATTACCGTTTATTAAAATATTTTTAATAAAAAGCACGTTATATTCATCAAATAACGTGCTTCCTTAATATTGATAATAATTTTGTATTAATTCATGTTTATTATGAATTAATAATTTCCTTACTTTTCGGGAAATAATAATGCGTCGCGCAATAAATGATCGTTTCCACGGCGCCGCGTAAAGCCAATACGGTCAAAATATTCCAGAATTTGAATTGCCAGCTTTCGGCCTACGCCTAAGCGATCGCGGAAATCCGCTGCGCAGGTCGAGCCACATTCCTGATCGAGATCGCGGATCATATTGGCAAACTCGACAATCCGATCGTTACGATAATAACGATCTTTAACGATCGCCGTAATTATCCCCTGCTGTGCCGCCTGCCGTAGTGTCAGACGCATTGCCTGTTCGTCAGTTCCCGTCTCTTTTGCCAGATCACGCACCCACCACGGCTCGTTGCCAAACAGCGGTTCCACTTTTTGCCAGATAGCCTGCTGCTCTTCACTGAATCCCGCTTTGTGATCCGGCAGATGCAGCCAACCATGATGGCTGTGAATGTCGCCACTTTCGCGCATCTTTTCAATCAGCAACAGCACCAGTGCTTCATCTTCCATCGGCAACGCCATGCGCCGCAGACGCTCGCGTCCCGGCCCTGGTTCATCACGATGTTGCTCATGATACGTTGCTAACGTGTCGAGAATTTTACGTTGCCAGCGGGCGGCAACCGGCGCATTCAACAAGCTATAACCAGCCTGAATATAGCCAGGCTGTTGCAGCAGTTCGCGCATCCCTTCGCCGTTGAGCTGGCGCGCCCAGGCGAAATCCGCAAGGTTAACCGCTCCGCGTTCCAGATGAACGGTCAGTGCGTCGGCATCGCTTTGTGTACGTGCAAGAGACGCCAGCCATTGCAAATATTCCGGCTTACGCTTGCCGCGACGTGGCGGGTTGAGCATCACCACGCGCGCCCCCGCCAGCGTGTTGCGGGCAGAGATATCGCGCAGCACTAAGCGATCGTTATCCGCCAGCCACAGCGGCGTGTCGAACACCAGTTCGGCCAGGTTATCTTCCAGCAGCGAAACGCGCCCCGTAACGTGGCTGGCGGCGTGGTGAATATGCAGCGGCTGCCACTGGGTCAACGGCGTATGGGCTTGAAGTTCGACAATGACCCGTGTGAACGGCTCTGGCGGTGCATCAGCCAGCAACCAGTCACCACGGTTAATCTGTTCTTTTTCTGCATCACCGGCAATATTAAGCGCAATACGCTGCCCGGCGTGGGCGGTTTCTGTTGGCTGATTCTGCGCATGCAGCGCACGCACACGCATCGGTTTATTTACCCCCGTCAGCCACAGCGAATCACCTACCTTCACTTCGCCGCTTAACGCCGTACCAGTGACCACCAGCCCGGCACCTTTTACGGTAAAAGCGCGATCGATAGCGAGGCGAAAACTGTGCTGACTGGCGTGTTCACGTTCCGGCAACTGAAGTAGATGTTCACGCAGAGCATCAATTCCCTGCCCTTCGGTTGCTGCGGTGACAAACAGTTTTGCCTCGGCAAAACCGTATTCCCGCAGCACCTCCTTTACCTGGCGTTCAACCTCATCAACACGTTCTTCATCCACGCGATCGGCTTTAGTCAGCGCCACTGTTAACATCGGGTTACCCGTCAGCTGCAAAATCGCCAGATGCTCACGGGTCTGCGCCATCACGCCGTCATCGCACGCCACCACCAGCAGCGCGTGATCGATACCCCCGACGCCCGCCAGCATATTAGAAAGAAACTTTTCATGGCCGGGAACATCAATAAATCCAGGCACACGTCCGTCCGGCTGCGGCCAGTAGGCATAGCCGAGATCGATGGTCATCCCACGCTTCTTTTCTTCCGGCAGACGGTCGGCATTTACGCCAGTAATCGCCTGTAATAACGTTGTTTTGCCGTGGTCAACGTGTCCGGCAGTCGCAATAATCATTTCAACAACATCTCCAAAAACCGTTGCTCATCTTCAAGGCAGCGTAAGTCCAGCCACAGACGCCCGTCATAAATGCGGCCAATCACCGGAATCGGCAATTCACGCCAGCGAGCAGCTAATGACTCAAGATGGCTACCGCGTCCGTCGTGGGGCGTAAACGTTAATGCCGCGCTCGGCAGGCGATCAACCGGCAGCGAACCACTACCAATCTGCGAAAGGCATGGCATAACCTGTACAGCAAACTCCGCACCGTAGTGAGCGGCAAGGGGTGCCTGTAACCGTTGCGCCTGGATTTGAATGACCTCTGCGCTGCGGGTAAGCAGACGCAGGGTCGGTAATTTTTCACTCAGTGCTTCTGGGTGCAAATAAAGACGTAACGTCGCTTCCAGCGCCGCGAGGGTCATTTTATCCGCGCGTAATGCACGCTTCAGCGGGTGGCTTTGCAAACGAGCGATCATCTCTTTTTTACCAACGATAATCCCTGCCTGCGGCCCGCCTAACAACTTGTCGCCGGAGAAGCTCACCAGGCTGACGCCCGCCGCAATCAACTCCTGCGGCATCGGCTCTTTTGGCAAACCATACTGGCTGAGATCTACCAGCGAACCACTGCCTAAATCAGTCACCACGGGAACATCCAGTTCTTTGCCGAGCGCCACCAGTTCCGCTTCGTCTATCGCTTTGGTGAAGCCTTGAATGCTGTAATTACTGGTATGCACCTTCATCAGCAGCGCGGTATTTTCATTCACTGCCTGACGATAATCATTCGCGTGCGTGCGGTTGGTCGTCCCCACTTCATGCAGAGTGCAGCCCGCCTGACACATTACGTCAGGAATACGAAACGCGCCGCCAATCTCCACCAGTTCGCCGCGAGAAACCACCACTTCTTTACCGCTGGCTGTTGCAGCTAACATCAGCAGCACCGCCGCCGCATTGTTATTGACGATACAGGCATCTTCTGCGCCGGTGATGCGACATAACAACTGCGCCAGCGCACGATCGCGATGCCCGCGTCCGGCGTCGTCCAGATCGTACTCCAGCGTCACCGGCGAACGCATAACTTGCGTAACGGCCTCAACCGCCGCTTCCGCCTGCAATGCCCGCCCAAGATTAGTATGCAGCACCGTTCCCGTCAGGTTGATCACCGGACGCAGCGCGCTCTGCGCCTCTTTCGCCAGACGAGCATCAACCTCTTGCGCCCAGTTTTCACACCATGCAGGCAGCGACTGGCTGTCGCGAATCATTTCCCGCGCTTCGTCGAGCATTTGACGTAGCAACTCCACGACTCGGGTATGGCCATAAGTATCACGCAAAGAAAGGAAAGAGCTATCACGCAATAAGCGATCGATAGCTGGAAGCTGACTATAGAGGGAACGCGTTTCGGTTGTCATAGGAAACCAGGCTCATCAAGGCCCTCTCGCACGGAGAAGGGCGTTTAACATAACCACGGATTGTAACGTGAGAAGCGTCAGGAGGACATATCGCGCATCAAGCCTTTGGCGGTTCGGTGCGAGCGAAGCTTTCGCGGCTAAACAGGTTTTCAACCAGTTTGACTAAGTGTGGGCGGTCGACACACCAGCCCGGCGCAACGCGGCGGAAATTGAGATACCCGACGGCACAGGCAATGGCGATAGTCGCCAGATTGACTGTATCGGTTTTGAGCGTGCCATCGACCAGATATCCTTCCAGCACATCCAGGCTACGGTTGATTTTCTCTCGCTGGCGTAACAATTCATCTTCAGACTGCTGCGCCGCAGGACGCGCCTGTTCGCGCACCGACACCAGCCCGGCATCCATAATGCCGTCGGCCAGCGCCTCAATTTTACGCACTCGCAGCGACTCCAGCGGATCGCGCGGCAACATCGCCGGAGCAACATTCATTAATTCAATATATTCGGCGATGATCGGCGAATCAAACCAGCATTCGCCCTCTTCGGTCACCAGCACCGGTACTTTCCCTAACGGATTAAATTGCGCCACGCCATTGTCCGCGTTATAGGGCAGTTCATTTATAAATTCGAAAGTAATGCCCTTTTCTAACAACAGAATAGAAAGTTTGCGTACAAACGGGCTGGTGTAGCTACCGATGAGTTTCATGCCGGGTCCTTTGTGCGAGGAAAAATATCAGTATGGCCCAGGCTCACGCAAAACACAGGTGATACAAGTCTCAATGATCCAAATATAAATAATGCATCCAACTGGTCATTCTCAGCAGCACTTTGCGCATCACGGAAACATGACTGAAATGGTCGGAGTAAACCGCCACCTGGGCGTAGATGCCGTCTGGCAGAGAATCAACCTCAGCATTAGGTTCGAGATCAATCAGCGCGAGTACGCCATCTGTGCCTGGCACAACGGTCAGCGATTGCAGTACGCCCTGTGCCTGGTAGGAACCACCAGGTACAACCGGCAAAATACTGCTCAGTTTTCCGCGAAATACCTGACCCGGCAGCGCATTAAATACCACTTCAGCTTCATCGCCAGGTTCCAGACGCAGCAGCGAATTTTGCCGGAATTGGGCGACAATTTGCCGCTTCTGCTCAGGAATAAACACCATCACCGGGCGTAGTGGTAGCGCAGCAGCGTAAGTGCCTGGGCGAATCAACACCTGAGTGACGTATCCATTACTTGGCGCCCGCACGATGGTTTGCGCCAGGTTATACTCCGCCTCCGTCAATTGTGCTCTCAGGCTGACAATTTGTGACTGCTCACCGTTGACCATGCTGTCTAACTGACTTTGAATCTGTGCCTGCTCTGCTATCGAACCTTTTACCAGCGCGTCCTGTGCGAGAAAATTTTGTCGGGCATCATCGATATCACGCTCAGAAAAAGGATTCACTGCGGCCTGGCTACCTTTAAGGTAACGCTGATAGTTTTTAAACAGACGATCGCGTTCTGCTGAAACCTGAGTGGTATTGGCCTGCGCTTCGGCTAACTGCGCTCTCAGCGTTTTCACGTTATGGGTTGCCGTCATCAGATCGGCCTGTAACCGCGCCACTCGCGCCTGGTAACGTACCGGATCGAGTTTAAAGAGTACTTCACCCTTTTGAATAAGCTGATTATTTTTATTCGTCACTTCGCTGACGATCCCCGTCACCTGCGGCGTAATGGGGATAGAAACCACCGCTTTTTGCGCCGTAAAAGTGTAAGGATGGTTGTAGTTCATCAGCAAAATCAAACCACTCACCAGAAATACGCCACCGAGCGCCGCCGTCGCCAGCGTCCACTGATTCACCGGAATGCGGAAGATTTTAAAGACCGCCCACGCCAGCGCCACGTAAGTTAAGACAATCAACAGATCCATGGTTAGATCTCCGGAAACGTGGAATAGTCAGTTTTTTTCTCGGCGGCGAGTTGATGTTCCAGCCGGGAGATACGGTCAGAAAGCGCAGCGATGTCCGGGTCAGGCGCCCTCTCTTGCGGCGTAGCATGCGACTGCATGCCCCAGCCGCGCTCTGGCTGGTAGAGCGTCGCCCAAATCCACAGGAATGGCCAAATTACATGCAGGGTAAAAAGGCTCACCCAGCCCGCAGTATGGATCGCATCAGCATGGGGATGATTACGCTTTTTGGCGATCAGATAAGGGATGTCATGAATTGCGATGATTCCATAAAAAATCACCAGAAAGACGAATATCAGCACTCCCAACGCGAAGTAGTTTAGAAACATATCTGCCTCGGATTCACGCTTATCAGAGTTGTTATGGGCTGGCAGCCAGATGGGAGTCAGGCTGATTATTTGACAATAATCCGGGTTTGCGATTCTCGCCATCACACCGAAGAATAATTTTAAGAAACGATGAGTTGCTTAGTTACATAACGGTTTTACGGCTAAGACATAACATGCTGTAGATCACGTCAGGTGAACGCCGTAAGAAAATATCTTGTGATTAAGATCACAAAAATTCAACAAACAGCCAAAACAAAAACGTGACAAAAATCACATTTAAATGCCATTTTTGGCCAATATTGCCGTCTTGTTGTTTTTATACACAAACATTTTGTGATGAACATCACGTCAATTACCTCTCTACCCCCTATATTTATGTGACTGATATCACATAAAAGGCCACCGACTGGACAGTTAACCGATTCAGTGCCAGATTTCGCAGTATCTACAAGGTCCGGCTACCTCTGCCGCCACATTAACAAAAAACCTCGGGCTTCCAGCCTGCGCGACAGCAAACATAAGAAGGGGTGTTTTTATGTCATCCGATATTAAGATCAAAGTGCAAAGCTTTGGTCGTTTCCTCAGCAACATGGTGATGCCAAATATCGGCGCGTTTATCGCGTGGGGTATCATCACCGCGTTATTTATTCCAACAGGGTGGTTACCGAACGAAACGCTGGCGAAGCTGGTCGGGCCGATGATCACCTATCTCCTGCCGCTGCTGATCGGTTATACCGGTGGTAAGCTGGTAGGTGGCGAACGTGGCGGCGTGGTTGGTGCTATCACTACCATGGGCGTTATCGTCGGTGCAGACATGCCGATGTTCCTCGGTTCTATGATTGCAGGTCCGCTGGGCGGCTGGTGCATTAAGCATTTCGACCGCTGGGTAGACGGTAAAATCAAATCCGGTTTTGAGATGCTGGTGAACAACTTCTCTGCCGGTATCATGGGGATGATCCTCGCTATTCTGGCATTCATGGGGATTGGCCCGCTGGTTGAAGCTCTGTCCAAAATGCTGGCTGCGGGCGTTAACTTCATGGTTGTCCATGACATGCTGCCGCTGGCATCTATCTTTGTTGAGCCAGCGAAAATCCTGTTCCTCAACAACGCCATTAACCACGGTATCTTCTCGCCGCTGGGTATTCAGCAGTCCCATGAGATGGGCAAATCCATCTTCTTCCTGATTGAAGCGAACCCGGGTCCGGGTATGGGTGTTCTGCTGGCGTACATGTTCTTTGGTCGTGGTAGCGCTAAACAGTCTGCGGGCGGTGCGGCAATCATCCACTTCCTGGGTGGTATCCACGAAATTTACTTCCCGTATGTACTGATGAACCCGCGTCTGATTCTGGCCGTTATCCTCGGCGGTATGACTGGCGTGTTCACGCTGACTATTCTGGGCGGCGGTCTGGTTTCTCCGGCATCTCCGGGCTCTATCCTCGCAGTACTGGCGATGACGCCAAAAGGCGCTTACTTCGCTAACATTGCCGGTGTGTGTGCGGCAATGGCTGTCTCCTTCGTTGTCTCTGCCATTCTGCTGAAAACCAGCAAAGTGAAAGAAGAAGATGATATTGAAGCAGCAACTCGTCGTATGCAGGACATGAAGGCTGAATCTAAAGGCGCGTCTCCGCTGTCTGCTGGCGATGTCACTAACGACCTGAGCCACGTACGTAAAATCATCGTTGCCTGTGACGCCGGTATGGGTTCCAGTGCGATGGGTGCAGGTGTGCTGCGTAAGAAGATTCAGGATGCGGGCCTGTCACAGATTTCTGTTACTAACAGCGCGATCAACAACCTGCCGCCTGATGTGGACCTGGTCATCACTCACCGTGACCTGACCGAACGTGCTATGCGCCAGGTACCGCAGGCACAGCATATTTCGCTGACTAACTTCCTCGACAGCGGCCTGTACACCAGCCTGACCGAACGTCTGGTTGCTGCCCAGCGCCATACTGAAAACGAAGTGAAAGTAAAAGACAGCCTGAAAGACAGCTTTGACGATTCTAACACCAACCTGTTCAAGCTCGGCGCAGAAAACATCTTCCTCGGTCGCAAAGCGGCAACCAAAGAAGAAGCGATTCGTTTTGCCGGCGAGCAGCTGGTGAAAGGCGGTTACGTTGAGCCGGAATACGTTCAGGCGATGCTGGACCGTGAAAAACTGACCCCGACCTATCTGGGTGAGTCTATCGCAGTGCCGCACGGTACGGTTGAAGCGAAAGATCGCGTGCTGAAAACTGGCGTCGTGTTCTGCCAGTACCCAGAAGGCGTGCGCTTCGGTGAAGAAGAAGATGACATTGCCCGTCTGGTAATTGGTATTGCTGCCCGTAACAACGAGCACATCCAGGTTATCACCAGCCTGACCAACGCACTGGATGATGAGTCTGTCATCGAGCGTCTGGCGCACACCACCAGCGTGGATGAAGTGCTGGAACTGCTGGCAGGTCGTAAGTAATCCAGTTCCCCCCTCTCCACATGGAGAAGGGGGGCTAACTGCCTGATGCGCTTTGCTTATCAGGCCTACAAAACAAAGCGCAGTTTGTTAAATTTGCACGTTTTTGTAGGCCGCATCCGGCGCAGCTCCTCTCCTCACGGAGAGGGTTTGGGTGAGGGAAATGCCTCACCCCAGCCCTCTCGGGTAAAAACATTGATGAAGGTTAATACTATGAAAGCATTACATTTTGGCGCAGGTAATATCGGTCGTGGCTTTATCGGTAAACTGCTGGCAGACGCGGGTATCCAACTGACGTTTGCCGATGTAAATCAGGTGGTGCTTGATGCCCTGAATGCCCGTCATAGCTATCAGGTTCATGTGGTCGGTGAAACCGAGCAGGTAGATACCGTTTCCGGCGTAAATGCCGTCAGCAGCATCGGCGATGAAGTGGTTGATTTAATCGCCCAGGTTGATTTGGTCACCACCGCAGTTGGCCCGGTCGTGCTGGAACGTATAGCTCCCGCCATCGCCAAAGGGCTGGTGAAACGTAAAGAACAAGGTAATGAATCGCCACTGAACATCATCGCCTGTGAAAACATGGTACGCGGCACCACGCAGCTGAAAGGCCATGTGATGAACGCCCTGCCGGAAGAAGCCAAAGCGTGGGTAGAAGAGCATGTTGGCTTTGTGGATTCCGCCGTTGACCGCATCGTACCGCCTTCCGCCTCTGCAACTAACGATCCGCTGGAAGTAACTGTAGAAACCTTCAGCGAATGGATTGTTGATAAAACCCAGTTCAAAGGCGCACTGCCGAACATCCCAGGCATGGAGTTAACCGACAACCTGATGGCATTTGTTGAGCGTAAACTCTTCACCCTGAACACAGGTCATGCTATAACCGCGTACCTCGGAAAACTGGCAGGTCATCAGACCATTCGTGATGCGATTCTCGACGAGAAAATCCGTGCGGTGGTAAAAGGTGCGATGGAAGAAAGCGGCGCGGTACTGATCAAGCGCTATAACTTTGATGCTGACAAACATGCAGCATACATCCAGAAAATCCTCGGTCGTTTTGAAAACCCGTATCTGAAAGATGATGTGGAGCGCGTAGGCCGTCAACCGCTGCGTAAACTGAGTGCTGGCGACCGTCTGGTAAAACCGCTGTTGGGTACGCTGGAGTACGGTTTGCCACACAAAAACCTGATTGAAGGTATCGCCGCCGCAATGCACTTCCGCAGTGAAGATGATCCACAGGCGCAGGAACTGGCGGCGCTGATTACCGAGAAAGGCCCGCAGGAAGCGCTGGCGCAAATTTCCGGGCTTGATGCTAACAGCGAGGTTGTCGCCGAAGCAGTCACGGCTTATAACGCAAAATAATGGTAGACCAGGCGCAGGACTCCCTGCGCCCGAATAACAGATTGTCAGATATGCAGGCAACAATGGAACAAACCCAGGCCTTTGAAAACCGTGTGCTTGAGCGTCTGAATGCTGGCAAAACCGTGCGAAGCTTTTTGATCACCGCAGTTGATCTCCTGACCGAGGCGGTGAATCTTCTGGTGCTTCAGGTATTCCGCAAAGACGATTACGCGGTGAAGTATGCTGTAGAACCATTACTCGACGGCGATGGTCCGCTGGGCGACCTTTCCGTGCGCTTAAAGCTGATTTATGGGCTTGGCGTGATTAGCCGCAACGAATATGAAGATGCGGAACTCTTGATGGCGCTGCGTGAAGAGCTGAATCACGACGGTAACGAATACGCCTTTACCGATGATGAAATTATTGGGCCATTTGGCGAGCTGCACTGCGTGGCGGCGATCCCACCGCCGCCACAGTTTGAACCAACAGACTCCAGTTTGTATGCGATGCAAATTCAGCGTTACCAACAAGCTGTGCGTTCAACAATGGTCCTTTCACTGACTGAGCTGATTTCCAAAATCAGCTTAAAAAAAGCCTTTCAAAAGTAAGCGATTACTGCTTCTCAACCTGCTTCGGCCTATAAAGTTGACGATAATACTCCAGACGTTGCAGATATAACGGCACGCTTTCCTCGGGTATATCGGACGGAAGCGCGTCACGGGGAGGAAGCTTTTTCAGATACTCCCGGAAAGCCTGGCTTGATGCCATAAAATCTACGGTTTTATCGATAAGATGCGGAACGTTTTCACCTAATTTGCCCATGATAATATCTCCGTATTACCCCGCGCCGGGAATGCGCGGCCGCCAATTTTAGTGTAGATCCCGGTAAAGATGGCATTAAGGAAATTGTGCTGAAACTATAATAATTGCACTCTCATGCTTATCATCCTTTCCTTTGGATTCCTGAATTAATCAATAAATTGAATGCATTTCACACACAGCAATGATTTCAAAAGGAACTATTGCAATGCCATCAGTTGTGTACAACGCCCCCCGTCACGCATACTAGAGACTATAAATTTATCTTTATCAGAAGTCATCACATGAAAGAAGTCGAAAAAAACGAAATCAAACGTCTTAGCGATCGCCTGGACGCTATCCGCCACCAGCAGGCCGATCTGTCGCTGGTTGAAGCCGCAGACAAATACGCCGAGCTGGAGAAAGAAAAAGCCACGCTGGAAGCGGAAATTGCCCGCCTGCGTGACGTTCACAGCCAGAAACTTAGCAAAGAAGCGCAGAAGCTGATGAAGATGCCGTTCCAGCGTGCGATTACTAAAAAAGAGCAGGCTGATATGGGTAAGCTGAAGAAGAGCGTTCGCGGACTGGTCGTTGTGCACCCGATGACTGCGCTGGGCCGTGAAATGGGCCTGCAAGAGATGACAGGGTTCTCTAAGACCGAGTTTTAAGCCCCTACTGGTCGATATAACTAAAGTCTCCGCATTTTTATTCGCTCCTGCCGGCACATGCAGGAGCATATTTCAAACATCGAAATCGATTAACGTTATATTTTCAATTCCCCCGCATACCTGAATAATTTTAGTAGGCTAGAATCTGAAAATAGCTTCCGTGGATGCTGACAGAGTGTTTACTGGCCCTACATATACCATCGGTACCACTAACTACGATAACGTCGGTGATGCACTGGCAGCAATTAACACCTCATTTAGCACTTCTCCTGGCGATGCTCTGCTTTGGGATACCTCCGCAGGTAAAATCAGGGCCAAACACGGTACTAATGGTGACGCAAGTGTGATCGCTGATGGGGATTGCCCTTTTCTTTACCAGACATCCTCCCATCCCAAATTGGCCCTACCAATTCTTTGCTTATCTGACCTCTGGTTCACAGTTCCCCAATTAAAACACACATCATTGTTGCTAATTAATAACATTTAGTTAACCATTCATTGTCATTATCCCTACACAACAAAATTGGCAGTGCCACTTTTACACAACGTGTAACAAGGAGATGAGCAACAGACTCATTACACGATGTGTGTGGACTCCAGGAGACTTGCAATGAATCTCTGGCAACAAAACTATGATCCCGCCGGGAATATCTGGCTTTCCAGCCTGATAGCATCGCTTCCCATCCTGTTTTTCTTCTTTGCGCTGATTAAGCTCAAACTCAAAGGCTATGTCGCCGCCACGTGGACAGTCGCTATCGCTCTGACCGTCGCGCTATTGTTCTACAAAATGCCGGTCGCCAACGCACTGGCCTCGGTGGTTTATGGCTTCTTCTACGGTTTGTGGCCAATAGCCTGGATCATTATTGCGGCGGTGTTCGTCTATAAAATCTCAGTGAAAACCGGGCAATTTGACATCATCCGCTCGTCGATTCTTTCGATAACCCCAGACCAGCGTCTGCAAATGCTGATTGTCGGTTTCTGTTTCGGCGCTTTTCTCGAAGGGGCTGCGGGCTTTGGCGCACCGGTAGCGATCACCGCCGCATTGCTGGTGGGTCTGGGCTTTAAACCGTTATACGCCGCCGGGCTGTGCCTGATTGTTAACACCGCGCCAGTGGCATTTGGCGCGATGGGCATTCCAATTCTGGTTGCCGGGCAGGTGACGGGCATCGACAGCTTTGAGATTGGCCAGATGGTGGGTCGTCAGTTACCGTTTATGACCATTATCGTCCTGTTCTGGATCATGGCGATTATGGACGGCTGGCGCGGCATCAAAGAGACGTGGCCTGCGGTCGTGGTTGCAGGTGGTTCATTTGCCATCGCACAGTATCTCAGCTCCAACTTTATTGGGCCGGAACTGCCGGATATTATCTCTTCGCTGGTATCGCTGCTCTGCCTGACACTGTTCCTCAAACGCTGGCAGCCGGTACGCGTTTTCCGCTTCGGCGATCTGGGTGCATCGCAGGTTGATATGACGCTGGCCCACACCGGTTACACGGCGGGTCAGGTGCTGCGTGCCTGGACACCATTCCTGTTCCTGACCGCCACCGTAACACTTTGGAGTATCCCGCCGTTTAAAGCCCTGTTCGCTTCGGGCGGCGCCCTGTATGAATGGGTGATCAACATTCCAGTGCCGTATCTCGACAAACTGGTTGCCCGTATGCCGCCGGTCGTCAGCGAAGCTACCGCCTACGCCGCCGTGTTTAAGTTTGACTGGTTCTCTGCCACTGGTACCGCCATTCTGTTTGCTGCACTGCTTTCGGTTGTCTGGCTGAAGATGAAACCGTCTGACGCTATCAGCACCTTCGGCAGCACACTGAAAGAACTGGCCCTGCCCATCTACTCTATAGGTATGGTGCTGGCGTTCGCCTTTATCTCGAACTATTCCGGGCTGTCGTCAACGCTGGCGCTGGCACTGGCGCACACCGGTCATGCATTTACCTTCTTCTCGCCGTTCCTTGGTTGGCTGGGGGTATTCCTGACCGGGTCGGATACGTCCTCTAACGCTCTGTTTGCCGCGCTGCAAGCCACCGCTGCACAACAAATTGGCGTTTCTGACCTGTTGCTGGTTGCAGCCAACACCACCGGTGGCGTTACCGGCAAGATGATCTCTCCGCAATCCATCGCCATCGCCTGTGCGGCGGTAGGTCTGGTGGGCAAAGAGTCAGATTTATTCCGCTTTACTGTCAAACACAGCCTGATCTTCACCTGTATGGTGGGCGTGATCACCACGCTTCAGGCTTACGTCTTAACGTGGATGATTCCTTAATGATTGCTACACCCAGACGCCTGTCAGACGAGGTAGCCTCCCGTGTGCGGGCGCTGATTGATGAACAAAATCTGGAGGCGGGCATGAAATTGCCCGCTGAACGCCAACTGGCGATGCAACTCGGCGTGTCGCGTAATTCACTGCGCGAAGCGCTGGCAAAGCTGGTGAGCGAAGGCGTGCTGCTTAGTCGTCGCGGTGGTGGCACATTTGTGCGCTGGCGTCATGATGCGTGGTCGGAGCAAAACATCGTCCAGCCGCTGAAAACGCTGATGGCCGATGATCCGGATTACAGCTTCGATATTCTGGAAGCCCGCTACGCCATTGAAGCCAGCACTGCGTGGCATGCAGCGATGCGCGCCACACAAGCCGATAAAGAAAAGATACAGCTCTGCTTTGAAGCGACGCAGAGTGAAGACCCGGATCTCGCCTCGCAAGCGGATGTGCGTTTTCATCTGGCGATTGCCGAAGCCTCACATAACATCGTGCTGCTGCAAACCATGCGCGGTTTCTTTGATGTTCTGCAATCCTCGGTGATGCAAAGCCGTCAACGGATGTATCTTGTGCCGCCCGTTTTTTCACAACTGACCGAGCAACATCAGGCGGTCATTGACGCCATTTTTGCCGGTGATGCCGACGGGGCGCGTAAAGCGATGATGGCGCACCTCAGTTTTGTCCACAGCACCATGAAAAGATTCGATGAAGATCAGGCGCGCCGTGCACGTATTACCCGCCTGCCCGGTGAGCATAATGAGTATTCGAGGGAGAAAAACGCATGATTATTTCCGCAGCCAGCGATTATCGCGCCGCAGCACAACGCATTCTGCCGCCGTTCCTGTTCCACTATATGGATGGCGGCGCATATTCTGAATATACCCTGCGTCGTAACATGGAAGATTTGTCAGAAGTGGCGCTGCGCCAGCGTATTCTGAAAAACATGTCCGACTTAAGTCTGGAAACGACGCTGTTTAATGAGAAATTGTCGATGCCAGTAGCGCTGGCTCCGGTGGGCTTGTGCGGCATGTATGCGCGTCGCGGCGAAGTTCAGGCAGCCAAAGCGGCTGATGCTCACGGTATTCCGTTTACTCTCTCGACGGTTTCCGTTTGCCCGATTGAGGAAGTCGCACCCGCCATCCAGCGCCCAATGTGGTTTCAGCTTTACGTACTGCGCGATCGCGGTTTTATGCGTAACGCACTGGAACGGGCAAAAGCCGCAGGTTGTTCGACGCTGGTTTTCACCGTGGATATGCCAACGCCGGGCGCACGCTACCGTGATGCGCACTCAGGTATGAGCGGCCCGAACGCCGCAATGCGCCGCTACTTGCAGGCGGTGACTCACCCACAATGGGCGTGGGATGTGGGCCTGAATGGTCGTCCGCATGATTTAGGTAATATCTCGGCTTACCTTGGCAAACCGACCGGACTGGAAGATTACATCGGCTGGCTGGGGAATAACTTCGATCCGTCCATCTCATGGAAAGACCTTGAGTGGATCCGCGATTTCTGGGATGGCCCGATGGTGATCAAAGGGATCCTCGACCCAGAAGATGCGCGTGATGCAGTCCGTTTTGGCGCAGATGGCATTGTGGTTTCTAACCACGGTGGTCGCCAGTTAGATGGCGTACTCTCTTCTGCCCGCGCACTGCCCGCTATTGCGGATGCGGTGAAAGGTGATATCGCCATTCTGGCGGATAGCGGCATTCGTAACGGGCTGGATGTTGTGCGTATGATTGCTCTCGGTGCCGATACCGTACTATTGGGCCGTGCTTTCCTCTATGCGCTGGCAACGGCGGGCCAGGCGGGCGTAGCTAACCTGCTGAATCTGATTGAGAAAGAGATGAAAGTGGCGATGACGCTGACAGGCGCGAAATCGATTAGCGAAATTACGCAAGATTCGCTGGTGCAGGGGTTGGGTAAAGAGTTGCCTGCAGCGCTGGCTCCGATGGCGAAAGGGAATGCGGCTTAAGGGTTAGATGAATATCTGCTATCCTGCCCCCGCACTAAGGGGGCAGTATGTTAAACATCGTACTTTACGAACCAGAAATTCCGCCAAACACTGGCAACATCATTCGTCTTTGCGCTAATACCGGCTTTCGTCTGCATATCATCGAACCGATGGGATTTGCCTGGGACGACAAGCGCCTGCGCCGCGCGGGGCTGGACTACCACGAATTTACCGCTGTTACGCGTCATCATGACTATAACGCGTTCCTCGAAGCAGAAAATCCCCAGCGTCTGTTTGCCCTCACCACCAAAGGTACGCCCGCGCATAGCGCCGTAAGTTATCAGGATGGTGACTATCTGATGTTCGGCCCGGAAACGCGCGGCCTGCCAGCGAGCATTCTCGACGCCCTGCCCGCTGAACAAAAAATTCGTATTCCGATGGTGCCGGACAGCCGCAGCATGAACCTGTCCAATGCGGTGTCGGTAGTGGTGTATGAAGCCTGGCGGCAGCTGGGGTATCCGGGAGCGGTGTTGAGAGATTAGTTACGCCAGGCCGGATAAGATGCGTTAGCATCGCATCCGGCACGATCACATGACGTCAGATCCCATCCCCATACTCAAAGGTATGGTGAATGCCGTTGAAGTGCTGATCCATATCCATTGATGGCTTATCGCTGTCTGGTTTACCGACAATGCGTGCCGGAACGCCAGCGGCGGTGGTATGCGGCGGCACTGGTTGCAGCACCACGGAACCTGCGCCAATCTTCGCGCCGCGCCCAACTTCAATATTGCCGAGAATTTTCGCGCCCGCGCCAATCATTACGCCTTCACGAATTTTCGGGTGACGGTCGCCGCTGGTTTTACCTGTACCACCGAGCGTCACGGATTGCAGAATCGACACGTCGTTTTCAATTACTGCCGTTTCACCAACGACGATGCCCGTCGCATGGTCGAGCATGATCCCGCGACCAATTTTTGCTGCCGGGTGAATATCGACCTGGAACGTCACAGAAACCTGGTTTTGCAGAAAAATAGCCAGTGCGCGACGGCCCTGATTCCACAGCCAGTGACCAATGCGATACGCCTGCAAGGCATGAAAACCTTTCAGGTATAACAATGGGGTTGAGTATTTATCGACTGCCGGGTCGCGGGTACGTACCGCCTGAATATCACAGGCCGCAGAGGCGATCATCTCCGGGTCGGCGGCGTAGGCTTCTTCAACCACTTCGCGGATAGCAATGGCAGGCATGATCGGCGATGACAGCTTGTTCGCCAGCATATAGCTCAACGCACTGCCCAGGTTTTCGTGCTTGAGTAGCGTTGCGTGGTAAAAACTGGCCAGCATTGGCTCACAGTCCGCCAGCGTTCTGGCTTCAGCTTTAATATTGTTCCAGACAATTTCCAGTTCTTCACACGACATTGCTTACTCCACACGATGAGATAATGACCGGCCCGTTCTGCGCGGGCCGGGTCATAGCGGTAACAAAGGTTCCCTGGGTTTAGTGGCTGCTGCGCTCGTCCTTGCGTGCACGACCTAATAAAGTCAATGCTGCCTCGCGCGCGTTTTTTCCGCAATATAATACTTGATAAATTTCCTCGGTTATTGGCATTTCAACGCCGAAGCGATGCGCCAACTCTCGGACTTCTTTTGTATTGCGGTAGCCTTCCACCACCTGACCAATCTTCTCCTGCGCGCTTTGTACATCCATACCCTGACCGAGCATCATGCCAAAACGGCGGTTACGCGACTGGTTGTCGGTACAGGTCAGCACCAGATCGCCCAGCCCCGCCCTACCCATAAAGGGGGCAGGATCGGCCCCCAGTGCCGCGCCCAGACGCGACATTTCAGCCAGACCACGGGGGATTAGCGCCGTTCGTGCATTCGCGCCAAAACCCATACCGTCGGACATCCCCGCCCCAATCGCCATGACGTTTTTCACCGCGCCGCCAAGC